>DATAKA010000083.1:0-3774 GCA_036261855.1 Phycisphaerales bacterium
TCCCCCCCGTGGCACCGGGCTTCCGCCCGGTGGTTCGGCGCAGGCAACACACAAGCACCGCGCACCGTCCCCGGCGCTCCCGACGCGCGCAACTCAGAGCCCCGTTCTTCCGCCCGGGCAAAGTCCACCCCCCGCCCCCACGCGCGCCACGCTTCAGTCCGCACACGAGCAACCTGTCATCCACGCGCAGTCCTCCCTAGTGCCTAGTGCCCGATGCCCAGTGCCTTCTCTTCCCCCGCGTCCCTCCGCGTCCTCCGCGTACGGCTCTGTTCTCTTCCCCACCGGCCCTCACCGCCCGGCACCCAGCACCCCCTCCGCCCTCCTCGCCCGCGCGGGCGCACCACCTCCAACGCACCACCCTCCGTAGGCCGCGGCAGGGTGGCACGACTTCCCGTTCGTGCCACGGCTTTGCCGTCGCTTTGGACGGCACAGCCGTGCTTCTGCGCGGCCAACCACCGAAAACACAAAGACAGTGTGCCATTCCTTCCCGTCCCGTGCGCGCCTCAGCCCACCCAGCCACACTCCCCGCCAAACAGCCGCCCCTCCCGCCCCGCAACCACGCACCAACTCCCCTCCGTCACTTCGTCTCGCCGTCCCTTGTACCCTCCTCGTCATGATCAAGGTCTCCGTCCTCTATCCGCACAACCCCGCCGGCTTCCGTTTCGACCACGACTACTACCGCACACAGCACGTCCCCATGGTCGTGGCGCGTCTCCGCGCAGGCGCACCACACGCCGCGGCGTGCCGTGCGTTCAGCATCGACAAGGGCATCGGCGGTGGGGGTGCCCCCGGCGCGCCCGCCCCATTCGTCGCGATCGCCCACTTTCACGCCGACTCCGTCGAAGCGTTCATGGCCGCCTTCGGCCCCCACGCCCAGGAAATCATCGCCGACGTCCCCAACTACACCGACATCACGCCCGTCATGCAGATCAGCGAAGTCGTGGCCGGCTGACCGCAGCGCCCCAGAGAACCCACGGCAGTGCGAATCGCACAAAGTGGTGGTAAGGGGCCGCCGGCGCCCACGGCATCGAGTGTGCAACGCGCCCCTTGACACGCCCGCAATCTTCCTGCATACTGCACACTCGTCCCGTGGGTCGGTTCCGCACCATTTGAATACAGGAGTCGTGTCGTATGCGCACCCGTTCCGTGCTGGCCGCTTCGTTGCTTCTCGCCCTCGCTTCTGGCGTGAGTTTCGCCGCCAATACACCGACCGATGCGCAAGGCGCTGACTGGCGCGACCAGTGGCGCGCCGACCGCAACGCCCTTGTCGAACGCAACCCGCGCCTCGCCTACGACCCTACCAGCCTCCTCGTGCAGTTCCGTCCCGGCGCGGGCAAGGACGCCATCGCCGCCGCCAAGGCCGCGGCGGGCGTCATCGCCGACCCCATCGAAACGTGGAAACTCCTCCCCGGCGTCGAGCACCTCGCGGTGGAACGCGGCGTGCGCGTGGAGGAAGCCCTCAAGGTGCTCGCGGCCTCTCCGATCGTGGAATACGCCGAGCCCGACCACATCGCCAACCTGCACGCCAACCCCAACGACACGTACTACGGCCTGCTCTACGGCATGAACAACACCGGCCAGACCGTCAACGGCGTCGTCGGGGTAGCCAATGCGGATATCGACGCCAACCTCGCGTGGGACCTCACGACCGGCTCCTCTTCCGTGGTGGTGGGCATGGCGGATTCGGGCATCCGCAAGACCCACGAGGACCTCGCGGCCAACATCTGGACCAACCCCGGCGAGATCGCCGGCAACAACGTGGACGACGACGGCAACGGCCGCGTCGATGACACCTGGGGCTGGGACTTCTACAACAACGACAAAGACCCCACCGACGACAACGGCCACGGCACGCACACCTCCGGCACCGTCGGCGCGGTCGGCAACAACGCCAAGGGCGTCGCGGGCGTCTGCTGGACGGTCCGCCTCGCTGGGCTCAAGATCGGCTCGCGCCAGGGCTCGATCTCCCTCTCCGCCGCGATCGCCAGCGTGGACTACTGCGTCGGCAAGGGCATCAAGGTGTCCAACCACTCCTGGGGCGGCCCCTCGTTCAACACCACGCTCAACAACGCCATCACCAACGCCCGCAACGCCGGCCACATGCTCGTCTGCTCCGCCGGCAACGGCGGCAGCGACGGCGTGGGCGACAACAACGACGCCGTCGCGCAGTACCCCGCCAACTACACCCAGGACAACATCATCTCCGTCGCCGCGATCGACAACCGCAACCTCCTCGCGTCCTTCAGCAACTACGGCGTGACCACGGTGGACATCGGTGCGCCGGGCGTCAACACCGCCTCCTGCGGCCGCCAGAGCAACTCCAACTACGTCTACATGAGCGGCACCTCGATGGCCGCGCCCCACGTCACCGGCGTCTGCGCCCTCGTCTGGGCACGCAACCCCACCTGGACCTACGCCCAGGTCCGCTCCCGCGTCCTCACCACCGCCAAGCCCGTCACGGCGCTCAACGGCAAGTGCGCCACCGGCGGCTGCGTCAACGCCAACAACGCCGTGCAGTAAACCCACTCAGTACCATCTGCGCTCCCCACGAGGCCCGGTCCACCCGGGCCTCGTTTTCATTTTCACGACACCGCGCCACCTCCGCGCTCCACCACCCGATCAAACCTCCGGAACTTTCCCTCAAACGCGCCCAACGTGCCCGCACACCGCGGCAACGCACAGGACGATTCCCCGTTCGCACCCCAAAGCGTGCGACGCGTGTTGTTCTCGGGCACGCCGCGTGTATGGTGCACGTGCAAGAGCGCGGGCGCACCACAACGTGCGGGCACGCGGCACCGGAATGTTGATCCCAAGGAGTTTGCACATGGAAGTTACACCCAAGCCCACGACTAACGCCACCAAGACCCCCGAGTCTGACACCAAGACTCCGGGCCGCGCCCACAACATGCCGATCACCGGCCAGCCCACGGGCAACGACCCGCACCTGGCCGACCAGGACGAAATCAAGATGCGGGACGCTGAACCCAAGCAGACCCCCGGCAAAGGCAAGTACGAAGCCCAGCCCGGCCTCCCCGACCTGACCGAGGGCGCACGCTACGACAAGACGTCCGGTGACAGCGGCTCGCAGCGCAACCCCGGCCGCCCCGGCGATGTCCCCGAAGAAAACCGCGGCGCCGGCACCCGCACCGGCGGCTCCCCCCAGGGCGGCATGAAGGGCCGCCCCGACCAGCCGACCCCCACGAAGTAAACCACCACACGACTGCAACCTGTGCCCCGACCTCGCACCAGCGAGGTCGGGGTTTCTCTATGAGAGACACCGAGCCACTTCCTACTTGAACTGCGCCGTCGCCGCGCGCCACTCCGCGGCCTTGCCAGCGTCCCCCGCCGCCTCCGCCGCCCGCGCTGCACGGTCCAGCACCACCGGCACGTACATCGCTCGGCTCTTCGGCCCCATCTGCGGCGCAACCTCCACCATCCTCGCCGCCGCCGGATTGATCATCGCCGCCGCCCCCGCCGCGTCGCCCTTCTTGAGCCGCACCTCACCCAGCGCCGACCGGCACAGGAGAAGAATCCACTCATACCGGTCGCCCGCCGGAACCTTGCCCTCCGCCGCCGCCATGCACGCGAGCAGCGGCGCTTCGGCCTCCTCGATGCGCCCCAGTTTTTCCAGCGAGCTGGCCAGCAACGCGTGCGAGATCAGCGTGTCCGTCCGCTTCGCCCCCCACGCCGCGCCCTCATTCTCCGGCCGCAGCAGCATCGCCGCCGCCTCCCGGAACAGCGGCTCCGCCTCCGCCGGCTTGCCACCGTCCAGGA
>DATAKA010000084.1:0-6831 GCA_036261855.1 Phycisphaerales bacterium
GGCGTCGCGAAGTACCAGAACCCGCCCACGGCGCCCGTCGCCGCGAGCATCCCACCCACCGCCAGCACCGGCGGCAACTTGTTCAACCATGAAGGGAAGAGCACAGACAAGGCGTCACTCCTGTGTCAGGTCCCGGCCAGAACCGCAACGCTCACCACACCCGCCCTCCGCCAGGCTCTCCGAGCCCAGACTGCAGGGTGGCCATATGGTGAATCCATCCACCGACGATCCGGCGATAGATTGGTCCGCAAATATACCCGTGCCGACCGTGCTTTGCTGCCAGACGGGAATTTCATCGCACTGGGGCTAACCTGTCAACCACCAATTGCTGTTTCACAGTAATTGAGACTCAGTCGCAAGGACACCCATGGATCACACCAGCGACCGCCAAACCTCACTCTTCGGCCCCATCACAACCGGCGGCTTCGCCACCGCCCTCGTCCTCTGGACCGCGTGGTTCATCACCCACCTGCCCTGGACCAACCTCCCCGAATCTACTTCTATACCCGTGCTGCTCATCCTCTGGGCGATCTGCCTTTCGGTCGTCGGCTGGTCCATCGGCGGCCCCGCGGGCGTGCCAAGGAACGGCTGGAAGGTCGGCCTCGGCGCCGGCCTCGTCTCCGCGCTCGTCGGCCTTCTTGTCCTTGGCTCCAAACTCACCGAGTCCGACGCCGCGGCCCACGCCTCGCAGTCCGCGGCACAACTCAAGCCCGGCGCACCACTCATCATCGCGGGCTTCCTCACGACGGGCGCTGTGCTCGGCGCACTCGCCGGCGCACTCGGCGCGTTCGCCCGCCGCTGCAACTGCAAGCCAAGCCCGGACTGGCTCGCGCGCTACGCCGTCGTCTGCGTCCTCATCACCGCACCACTCCTCTTTGTCGGCGGCCTCGTCACCAGCACCAACTCCGGCATGGCCGTGCCCGACTGGCCCGGCACCTACGGCTCCAACATGTTCCTCTACCCGCTCGGCCCGCGGATCGAAGCGATGGGCGACCAGGACGTCCAGCCCGAAGCATGGCAGAAGTTCCTGACCAAGCAACAAATCACCGAAGCCGAATCAATGTCCGCCGACGCACGCGGCACCTTTGTCGCCCGCGTCGCCACGCAGAAAATCTTCCTCGAGCACTCCCACCGCCTCTTCGGTGCGCTCCTGGGCCTCGCCACCATCATCCTTGTGGTCTGGACCTTCGGCGAACGCAAGTCCGCCGGGCTCCGCGCCCTCGCCGCGTCCGTGTTCCTCCTCGTCCTCGTCCAGGGCGTGCTCGGCGGCCTGCGCGTCCGCATGGGCGCGGTCGAAGCCGCCAGCGACAACCGCCTCCTCTCCATGGCCCACGGCATCCTCGCCCAGCTCACGCTGGGCCTGCTCGTCGTCCTCGCGATCAAACTCCTCCCCACCTACGCAGCGACAAAGCCCGCTCCGCGCAGCGCCACCGCCACGCGCGCCCGCATCTTCGCGACCGCCGCGTTCCACACCACCGTCATCCAGCTCATCTTCGGCGCGGTCTTCCGCCACTTCCGCACCTCCAGCCACGCCCTCTGGAGCCACGCCGGCTTCGCCATCATCGTCGTCATCATGGCCGCGCTCGGCGCGCTCTTCACCATGCGCCTCGTGCAGGCCCGCGAGGACGACGGCCAGCAACAACCCCTCGACCGCACCGCGAGCCGCCTCGCCGGCGCGACGATGGGCCTCGTCGCCCTCCAGTTCGCCCTCGGCTGGGTCGCCTTCATGGGCGGCAACATCCGTGAGACAGACGCCGCGACGCTCACCCAGGCAGTCATCCGCACCATCCACCAGGCCAACGGCGCGGCAGTCCTCGCCCTCGTCGTCGCAGTCTGGACGGTCGCCCGCCGCCTCGCCCCCAAGAAGCCGCTGCTCGAATAGCCCCACTACCACGAACACTACCGTGGCAACGCCCCCACCACGCGCCGCAGCTCCGCGAGCGCCGCCTCTGTCGATGCGCCTCGCACGCTCCAGTACACCTTCCCCTCACGGTCCACCACGCCCACCCAGATCCGCTCGCGCCCATCAATCCCCGCGGCCTCACGGAACTTCTCCGTGTCCGTGTAGAGCGTGATCGTCCGCTCCCGCGCGCCAAGGTCCGGGATGCCCGACCGCATCGCGTCATCCAGCCAGAGGCTGACAGTCCCCATGACCGCCGTCGCGGAGATCGTCGGCAACTCGTAGTACTCAACGTCCGCGTACCGGTGCGTCAACTCCTTCATCGTCGGCACCCACGTGTCCACGTCCGCCTGCTGCTCCTGCAGGAACGCCACCATCAAAACGTTGTACCGCGCGTCCAGCGTGCCCGGCACGTCAAACGCACGCTTGTTCAGGTTCTCGCCCTTCACACTCGGGAACATCGGCCGCGACGCGTCGAACGCACCGCCGCGCACCGCCGACCCGCACGACACGAGCGACCCCACGCTCCCCGCAACGGCCCCCACCGCCGCGGCAGCCAAGTACCCCCACCGCCGACCCCACCCGCTGATCCCCAACTGTGTCCTGTTCATACCAGGGGATTCGCTGGTTGAGATGCAACGGATTCGCAAGCCAACACCACCCCGCACCCAACCACATGCGGACCACCCCGACGCGTGCCGTGCATGTTCCCGGCGGTGAATATTCTCCCCCATGCGCGCAGTCGTCCTCCTCCGCCAGGGCTCACCCGTCACCCCCAACATCGCCTTCCAGGCCGATTGGCCGGAACTCCCAGCCACGCCGCCGGGCCACCTCCAGATCAAGACGCTCGCGTCCGCGTTCAACCACATGGACCTCTGGGTCGGCCGCGGCCTGCCCGGCATCACCGGCTACCCGCGCATCACCGGCTGCGACGCCTGCGGCATCGTCGAGAACGTCGGCGAAGGCGTGCCGCAATCCTGGGTCGGCAAGCGCGTCATCATCAACGCCGCCATCCGCCTCCCCGAGCGCACCAGCCCCACCGACCCGCCCGGCTCCACCCTCGCGCCCAACTACGAACTCCTGGGCGAACACCACAACGGCTTCTTCCGCGAACGCTTCCACGCCCCCGCCGCCAACTGCGCGGCCGTCGACGGCTGCGACCCCACCGAAGCCGCCGCGTTCGGCCTCTGCGCCCTCACCGCCTATTCCATGATCGTGACCAAGGGCAACCTGCGCCCGGGCCAGTCCGTCCTCGTCACCGGCATCGGCGGCGGCGTCGCAACGATGGCCCTCACCATCGCGAAAATGCTCGGCTGCCCCACCGCCGTCACGAGCCGCCACCAGTGGAAACTCGACCGCGCCAAGCACCTCGGCGCCGACCTCTGCGTCCTCGACAGCGGCCAGGACTGGAGCAAGGAAGTCCGCGCATGGACCGACAAGCGCGGCGTGGACATGGCCGTGGACTCCACCGGCAAGGCCACGCACCTCACCTGCATCAAGTCCCTCGCCCGCGGCGGCGCGTACGTGACGCCCGGCGCCACCACCGGCGCCGACGCCACCACCGACCTCACCCGCATCTTCTGGAACCAGTTGCGGCTCCTGGGCTCCACCATGGGCACCAACGACGAGTTCCGCGAGGTCGTCTCCCTCTTCCGCGCCGGCAAACTCAAGCCCGCCATCGACAAGGTCTATAAAGCCGAACAATGCACCGACGCCTACGCCCGCCTCGAAGCCGGCGAGCAGTTCGGCAAGATCGTTCTGACGTGGTAAGGCCCGTGTGAAAAGGAGGCCTCAGCGCGGTGCCGGAACTCCCCGACATCACGGTGTACACGGAGGCGCTCCGCCGCAGCGTGGTCGGAGCGACACTGAGCCGCGTCCGCATCCACAGCCCCGCGCTCCTGAAAACGTTCGACCCGCCCATCGACGCCGCGGAAGGCACATGCATCACGCGCGTCTCCCGCCTCGGCAAACGCATCGTCCTCCACCTCAGTAACGACACCGCCCTCGTTTTCCACCTCATGATCGCCGGCCGCTTCCGCTGGTCCGCTGACACATCCGCGGCCACAAAGAAGGGCAAAATTGACCTCGCCGCATTCGTGTTCACGAGGGGCACCCTCACCCTCACCGAAGCAAGCCAACTCAAGCGTGCCGCACTGCACCTCGTCCGCGAGAGCGACCTCCACCAGCACGACCCCAAAGGCCTCGACGTCCTGACCTGCACACCGCAGGCCTTCGCCGCTGCGCTCCGCGCCACCACCCGCACACTCAAACGCGCCCTGACCGACCCGCGCACGCTCGACGGCATCGGCAACGCCTACTCCGACGAGATCCTCCACGCCGCGCGCCTCTCCCCCACGCAGCGCACGACCAACCTGTCCGACGATGAACTCGCCCGTCTCCACGCCGCGGCCAGGTCCACGCTGGAACGTTGGACCGCCACGCTCCTGCGCGAGTTTGATCTCGACCGCCCCGGCCGCGGCCGCTTCCCCGGCCCTGGAGAGATCACCGCCTTCCGCCCCGACTTCGCTGTACACGGCAAGTTCAACAAGCCCTGCCCCATCTGCGGGACGAAGGTGCAACGTGTCGTGCAGGGCGACCGCGAGTGGAACTACTGCCCGCTCTGCCAGACCGGCGGCAAGGTTCTCGCCGATCGATCGCTTTCAAGGCTGCTCAAGGAAGACTGGCCGCGGACGATCGACGAACTCGAGAACCTTTGACCGCTTACCGGCGACGACGACCCGACGTCAGCAGCGCGACACCGGCCAGCACCGCCGCCCCGGGCCCGGGCACCTGCACGACGGTGACGCTGAAGTTGTCGTAGTCCACTGTGGTGGTGTAGGGGAAGCCGCCGTTGCCATTGCCGGAGATGAAGCCGAGTCGGATGGGGGCGCCGCTCGCGGAGAAGTCCGGCGTGCCGGCCGCGCCGTCCAGCCGCAGGAAGTCGCCGGCCGTGATGCCGGTGCCGCCGAACGTGCCCCAGGCACCGCTGCTGCCGGTGACGTCGTAGTCGGCGTAATAGATCGTGGTTCCCTGCTTGAGGCCGAGCATGATCGCCTGCCCGGCGCCTGCAAACGTGCCGGTGACAAACCGCGCATCGATCGTCCAGTGCAGCGACACGATCGGGCCCTGGGTCATGGGCTCGTAGCGCGTGGCGTTGGTCGTGCCGAAGCGGCTGAGGCCGTAGATGCTGTCGCCCACGCTGCTGCCGGTGGTGAGCGTCACACGCCGCGCGTTGCCGGGGTTGCCGGTCGCGACGCTCTGCGTCGCGGACGCGGAGCCGGTGTTGCCCGTGGGGCCGCTGAAGGCGGACTCGAAGCCCCAGTTGGAGTTGGTGAACTCGGTGTCGGACAGGATGACATCGGCCTGGGCGGCGGATGCAAGGGCGGCAGCGCCCACAAGCACAGCGAACTTCTTCATGGTTTCTCTCTCTCCTTGACCCAACACACGGCTCGGACAGACGCCGTGACGTACAGACTATCACACGGTGCGCGGACGTCAACCCGTTCCGGGCTTGGGCGCTGTGAAGGTTGATGCGCGGGTGGGTCAGTGCCGGCGGTTCCGGCGTTATTGGACACGGGCGGGCCACCATGGCGCAGGGCGGCGGGCCGCGTGCGGCGGGTCGATCTACTCTGGCGGCATGGCACATCCATCTGGACAGCGTTCTCCTCTTCAGGGTCGTGTGGCGGTGATCACGGGCGCGACGGCGGGCATCGGCGAGGCCGTGGCCCGCGAGTTCGTGGGGCAGGGGTGCTACTGCGTGCTCAACGCGCGCCGGCAGGAGCGGCTCAACGACCTGGTCCGGGAGCTTGGGCCGGAGGACGCGTTGGCCGTCGCCGGTGATTGCTGCGACCAGAAGGCGATCGACGCGATGCTGGACGCGGGGCGCGACGGCATCGGCAACCCCGGGCACGAGGCCGACGCGGTGATCGTCAACGCTGGAAGGGGCCTCTCGGGGAGCGTGCTGACGAGCGACGTGAAGCAGTGGGACGAGATGGTGCGGACGAACATCATCGGCGCTGCGCTGCTGATCCGGGCCGCGGCCCAGCGGATGCTCGCGGAGATGGAACGCAAGGCCGATGCGCTCAAGAAGCCGCGGGACATCGTGGTGCTGGGCAGCACGGTGGGTCGGCACATCTCGCCGTTCAGCAGCATGTACGGCGGGACCAAGTTCGCCGTGAACTCCCTGGCCGAGGCGGCCCGGCGCGAGCTTGGGCCCAAGGGGATCCGTGTGACGCTGATCGAGCCGGGGTTTGTCGAGAGCGAGTTCCAGGCGGTCGCGGGGTACGAGCGGAAGTGGTTCGAGGAGGTGAAGGGTCGCATCGGACCGGTGCTGCAACCGGCGGATGTGGCGCGCAGCATCGCGTTTGTGCTGAGCCAGCCGGCGGCGGTGCACGTGAGCGACGTGCTGATCCGGCCGACGAGGCAGGAGTATCCGTGAGGAGTTGGGGACGGATCGCGGAGGGGGCGGAGGGGGAGTTGAGGGACGCGGAGAGGAAGACGGGTTGAACGCAGAGGACGCAGAGGGGCGCAGAGGAAAGCAGGAAGAGGGTGTGGTGAGCGTTGCGGTTTCCGCGAGCGTGTGCGTCGTGGGTGGGCTGTGCGCGGGCTGAAGCCCGCGGCTCTGAGGCGCGTGGGGTGAAGAAGCAGAGCCGTACGCGGAGGACGCAGAGGGACGCGGAGGAAGAGAAGAAGATGGTGTGGCTATTGGGGCTTCGGCGCGAGGGAGCGTCGCGGGTTCAGTGTGCGCGGGGTGAACCCCGCGGCTCTGAGGGGCGTGGGGGGTGGGGATGGGCGGAGTGGATCGCGGAGGTTGCGGAGGCGGAGCGGAGGGACGCGGAGACGGTGAGGGAGAATGTGTGGTGGGAGTGGGTTGAGAAGGGGGTGACTGGGATGGACTGCCAACCCCTCCCTGGCACTCCCCCCGGGGGGGA
>DATAKA010000087.1:0-17964 GCA_036261855.1 Phycisphaerales bacterium
TCCCCCCCGGGGGGAGTGCCAGGGAGGGGTTGGCAGTCCATCCCAGTCACCCCCTTCTCAACCCACTCCCACCACACATTCTCCCTCACCGTCTCCGCGTCCCTCCGCTCCGCCTCCGCAACCTCCGCGATCCACTCCGCCAACACCCACCCCCCACGCGCCTCAGAGCCGCGGGCTTCAGCCCGCGCACGCACAACCCACGACGCTCGATCACGCGGAAACTTCGGCCCCCACGCCCCCTTCTTCTCTTCCTCCGCGTCCCTCTGCGTCCTCTGCGTACAGCTCTGTTCCGCCTTCCCCTCCGCGTCCCTCCTCTCCCCCTCCGCCCTCTCCGCGATCTGCCTCCTCCCCGCACCGCCGCCTCATTCGGAACCTCCCCACCTCCCCGGGACTCCAAGTGCATGGTCCGTGCCCATACGCCCCACCACCACAAGGAGCCCCCGCATGTTCCTCCGCATGGTCTATGACGACAAGCTCGCCGAGGCCGCGTACGTCATCGGGTGCCAGCGCACCGGCGAGGCCATCGTCATCGACCCCGAGCGCGACGTGGACCGCTACGAGAAGCTCGCCGCCGCCCACGGCCTGCGAATCACCGCCGTCGCCGAGACGCACATCCACGCCGACTTCCTCTCCGGCGCGCGGGAACTGGCCGAGAAGGGGGCGCACGTCTACGTCTCCGACGAGGGCGACAGCGACTGGAAGTACCAGTGGCTGGGCAAGAAGGTGGGCGGCGGCGCCTACGCCCACACCCTCCTCAAGCACGGCGACACCTTCATGGTCGGCAACATCGAGTTCAAGGCCCTGCACACGCCGGGACACACGCCCGAGCACATCTGCTTCATGGTCACCGACCGCGGCGGCGGGGCCGACAAGCCCATCGGCGTCGCCACCGGCGACTTCGTCTTTGTCGGCGATGTGGGCCGCCCCGACCTGCTCGAGTCCGCCGCGGGCTTCAAGGGCAAGGCCGACCCCTCGGCCCACCGGCTGTACCGCACGGTGCGGCAGTTCATGGAGTGGCCCGACTACCTGCAGGTGTGGCCCGCGCACGGGGCGGGCAGCGCGTGCGGCAAGGCGGTGGGCGCGGTGCCGCAGAGCACGGTGGGCTACGAGAAGATGTTCAACGCGTCCATCCTCGCCGCCGAGAGCGAGCAGGGCTTCGTGGACTTCATCCTGCAGGGCCAGCCCGAGCCGCCCCTCTACTTCGCCCGCATGAAGCGCGACAACAAGATCGGCCCGCCCGTCCTGGGCGGCGTGCCGTCCCCGCGCGAACTCTCGCCCGAGGACCTGAAGGCCGCCGTGGCCCGCAAGGCCGTGGTCATCGACACGCGACCCTGGGCGGAGTTCAAGGCCGGGCACCTGCCCGGCGCGCTCCACCTGCCCCTGAACAACACGTTCAACACCGACGCGGGCTCGATGATCGCCGAGGGCGACCCCATCGTCCTTGTCACCGAGCCGGGCCGCGTCGATGAGGCCGTGCGCGACCTCATCCGCGTGGGCCTCGACACGATCACCGGCTGGTTCGACGCCCGCGCCCTGGGCGCGGCCGCCGGCACGCTGGTCTCGACCCCCGAGGTGAGCGTGCGCGACGCGGCCACCCTGATCGACACGCAGCGCCCGTTCATCCTCGACGTCCGCCGCGCTGCGGAGTTCAGCGAGGGGCACATCGAGGGCGCGCTCAACATCGCGCACACCCGCCTGCTCGCGCGCCTCGCCGACGTGCCGCGCGACCGACCCATCCTCGTCCACTGCCGGAGCGGTGCGCGGTCGGCCCGCGCATGCTCGCTGCTCCAGCGGCACGGCTACGCGGCCACCAACATGGCAGGCGGCATGCTCGCGTGGGAGCAGCAGCAGGCGGCCGCCGCTCGCTGACAGTCGGCCACCCACGGAAGGAGCCACGCCGTGATCTGGGCATTGCTGGGTGCTGTGGCCGTGGGCCTCTCGCTGGGGCTCCTGGGCTCGGGCGGCGCCATCCTCACGGTCCCGATCCTCGTGTACCTCGCCGGGCACGACGAGAAGGCCGCCATCGCCGAGTCGCTCGTGATCGTCGGGTCCATCGCTGCCATCGGCGCGGCCCGCGCATGGATGCGCGAACAGGTGGACCCGCGCAGCGCAGCCCTGCTGGCGTTCCCCGGCATCGCCGGTGCTTTCGCCGGCACGCTCGGCGCCAGGCTCATCCCCGGCGCGGTGCAACTGGCCGTCGTGGGCGTGCTCATGCTGACCGCCGCCGCGCTCATGCTGCGGCGCAGCCCCGCGACACCGGCCGGCGACCCAAACCCGCTCACGCCGCGGGCCACTTCACTCGCGATACTGCAAGGTTTCGGTCTGGGCCTCGTCACCGGGCTCGTCGGAGTCGGCGGTGGGTTCCTCATCGTGCCCGTGCTGGTGCTGCTGCGCAAACTGCCCATGCCCACCGCCGTGGGCACCAGCCTCGCGATCATCACCGTCAACTCCGCGGCCGGATTCCTCACCAACCTGTTCGCGGCGCACGCGCCCGGCCTCAACTGGACGGCCATCGGCGCATTCACCGCGTGCGGCATCGCCGGTTCGTTCGCGGGCAGCGCGCTGGCCGGACGCATGCCCCAGGCCACGCTCAAGAAGGTCTTCGCGGCGTTCCTGGTGCTGATGGCCGTCTACATCCTCATCCGCCAGGCACCCCGCGTCCTGCCCGGCATATTCGGAACCACCGCGCCGTCCACGCACCGCCAATGGGAACCCTCCGCCGCCACGCCGCCTCCAAAGGAACGCAAGGACTGACCCCGCACCCCGACACGGAACCCACCATGACCACCACCGCACTCCTCGAAGCCCAGCCCAAAGACGTCCAGCAGTGGATGCGCTCCGGCCAGGCCGTGCTTATCGACGTCCGCGAACCCGACGAGTTCGCCCGCGAGCACATCTCCGGCGCCCAGCTCCTGCCGCTCTCACGCTTTGACGTGCCCCGCGCCGGCGCACTCGCAAGGCAGGGCCAGAAACTCGTCATGCAGTGCCGCAGCGGCAAGCGCTCCGCGGACGCGTGCCGCCTGGCGGCGAACCTCGCCGCGGCGGGCACGCCCATCTACACCATGGCCGGCGGCATCGAAGCATGGAAGAAGGAGAACCTCCCGGTGGAGGTGAACACCAAGGCCCCCGGCATCAGCGTCATGCGGCAGGTGCAACTCGTCATCGGCCTCGGCGTCCTCGCCGGAAGCGCGCTGGCCTGGTTCGTGCACCCCGCGTTCATCGCCCTCCCCGCGTTCTTTGGCGCAGGGCTCACCTTCGCCGGCGCGAGCGGCACGTGCGCCTTGGCGACCATCATCGGAAAGATGCCCTGGAACAAGTCCGCCCCCGGCACCCCCGCCGCGTCGTGCGTGAGCGGATCATGCACGACCGGCAACTGCGCCTGACACCGCACCCACGCACCCGCAACAAAGGAAAGCACCATGATCCCCAACGCCACCAAGTTCTACGAGTCCTGGCCCGCCACCATGAACGCCGCGAAGGCGAAAGGACCCGACATCGGCAAGGCCTTCGGCCCGTTCTTCCAGGGGCTGATGAAGGACGGCGGCGAGGGCGGCCTCTCCGTCAAGTCCAAGGAACTCATCGCGATGGGCATCGGCCTCGCCGTGCGCTGCGACAACTGCATCTACACGCACGTCGAGAAGTGCCTGAAGGCCGGCGCAACGCCCAAGGAAGTGATGGACGCCGCGGGCGTCGCCGTCATGATGGGCGGTGGCCCGGTGTACACGTACGTGCCCGTCGTCGCCGCGGCACTGGAGCACTTCGAAACGCACCCGATCACGCACTAAGGCATCAAAGGGCCGAAACGTCAACACCCGGGAAGCGAGCACGCCATGAGCACAGTCGCCAACATTCTGCATCCGACCGAGTCCGACTTCCGCGCCGCCGTGCTCGACAGCGCGGTCCCCACGCTCGTGGACTTCTGGGCGCCCTGGTGCCCGCCGTGCAGGATGCTCAAGCCCGAGCTCGAGCGTCTCGCGTCCGAGGTCGGCGGGCGCGCGAACTTCGCGTTCGTGAACGTGGACGAGAACCCGGGCCTCGCCGAGGCATTCCGCGTCAACGGCATCCCCGCGGTATTCATCGTCAAGGGCGGCAAGGTCGTGGATTCGTGGACCGGCTACGTGCCCCGCGCCGCCGCGCTCGCACGCCTGACGCCGCACATTACGGCTTGACGGGCCGCCGCCCGCGCTGCGCCGGGCTAACCGTGCCGACGGCCCGCAGGATCGCGGCACGCAGCTTCGCTGGCATCTCGCCCTCCGCGAGCTGCCCGCACGCGTCCTGCACCAGGTCCAGCTCGCGGAACACCGCGCGGCAGCGGGCGCACACCTCCGCCTGCGGCACGCGGAACCCCGCCGCCGTCCCGCCCCGGTCCATCGCGTCCATCTTCGCCTTGAGCAGGTCCATGCACACCTGCTTCTCGTAGATCGGCGCGGGCGCCTCGACCGATGCCGCCCGCGCTGCCATCGACTTCCGCAGCGCCAGCCGCGCCCGGTGCAGGCGCGTCTTCACCGTGTTCTCCGCCAGCCCCAGCGCTCCCCCCACGTCATGCACGCTCACCCCCAGAACTTCCTTCAGAACCAGCGGGATGCGCAGGTGCTCCGGCAGCCGCGCGATCGCGCCCTGCACCCGCGCGATCGCCTCCTGCCGCTCCGCCGGGTCTTCTTCATCCTCCGGAGCCGCTGCAACCTCCATCACCGTGTGCTCGCGCCAGGGCATGAGCTGCGACACCGCCGGCATCCGCCGGTCCACCCCGCCCTTGCGACGCATCCGCGCCTTGCACGACCGCGCGGCGATCGCGTACAGCCACGTCCCCGGGTCCGCGTTGCCCTTGAAGGTGTGCCACTTCCGGAACGCCTGCAGGAACACCTCCTGCACCATGTCGTCCGCGTCGGCCCGGTTCCCGCACAGCCGCAGCGCCACCGAGTGCAGCCGCGGCCCGTGCTTCCCGAGCAACGCCGGGATCGCCACCGCGGGGTCCGACCCCGGCGCACAGACGCCGGACTTCCTGGGAGTACTCGCCGTGGTTGCCATGAGGGACAGAGTATCGGCGAAAGAAAACAACCCCGGCGTGGGCCGGGGTTGCCAATGAGTCAGGATGAACGGAGCGCCTTAGTTCTTCGGCACGCCGATGCCGAGCTTCGGCACCTTGATCTGCAGGCCAGCGCGGACGTACCCCGAGTCCTTGCAGGCCCGGTGGTGCATCTTGGGCTGGCCGCTGAGCGGGTCCACCGTGGGGTGCACGGGGGAAAGGGCGTGGTGGTTGCGGCGACGACGGCTGCGGCCGTAGGACACTCTCTGTGGAGGAAGCATCGACAAACTCCCGGCCGAACCCGGCCACCACCCCGCCTCGTCGGCACGGCCCGCAAGGGCCAAAGGGTGTTTCAAACAACACTGGAAAATCGATCCAACGACCCCCACCCAGACCGCCCGGCACCGCCGGACCGACCTGAGCCGGGCCGAAACATTAGGAACACCCCCCCCACCGGTCAAACCGTCTCACCATCATCCCCCACCACCCCGCCCCACCCCATCCAAAGCCACCCCAACCGCCCCCTTTTCCACTGGACCAACCCCAAGTCCGCCCTAGAATGTCGGCCCTACGGCACGCACGTGCCGCGGGGAACAACAATCCAGCCCTCCTAGCTCAGTTGGTAGAGCAGCTGACTCTTAATCAGCGGGTCGAAGGTTCGAGTCCTTCGGGGGGCACTTTGGCGGCGGGGGTCGCCAGATTCATGGTGCTGTGGCGTGTCTGGCCGGCTTCCGCGTGGGGGCGGCGGTTATTGCTTGAGGTCGAAGCTCCCCACGCTCACTGCACCCTTGTCGTCCTCGATCTCGACCCACAGGCGGCTGCCTTCAGGCAGTGGGCTGGGGATCTCGGCGTGGGTGTGCCAGCGGTTGGGGCTCTTGGGGTCTTCGACTTCCGCGCGGGCCTTGACCGAGCCCTTGGCGTCCTCGGTGCCGATCCAGAAGCGCACGGCGGCGACCTTTGCGCCGGTGGCGGAGGTGACGGTCGCGTCGATCGGCGCATCCTTGCCCGCGGCGATCTGGCCTTCATCGCGCGTGGCGACAGCGGTGAACGGGCCAATGGTCTGCTCGCCCAGCGCGATCACCGCGCCGCCGTGTCCCGGCTGCGGTGCAGCGTGCTCACCCCCCGGCCCGTGGTCGTGACCATGGTCATCGACGTGGGCAGGGGTGGAGGTGGGCTTCTTCTCCTCGCACCCTGTGAGCACACTCACAGCGGCGAGCGGGATGAAGCACAGTGCCGCGATGACGATCAGGTTCGGACGCATGAGAACTCCTTGTCAATGTGTAAACGCCATGAGCAGGAACATCGATTCGCACAACCGCTGGAGAATCAGGTTGGGCGACGCTTGAACACCCGGGCGACGCGCCCGAGCAAAGATGGTTTCGCGGTGCTGCTGTCTGTCGGGGCGGGCGAAGCCCCGACACGATGCACGAGAGCGTACCCGGCCGGGACGACGATGAGGTTCAGGAAGGTGGAGGTCAGCAGCCCACCGAGCACGACGACGGCAAGGGGCGCGAGCAGTTCGCTGCCCGGCTCGCCGGACGCGAGGGCCAGCGGCAGGAGGCCCAGGGCCGCGGAGAGCGCGGTCATCAGGATCGGCACGAGCCGCTCCATGGAGCCCTGGATGATCGCCTCGGCCAGCGGCTTGCGGTCTACTTCCATCAGGTGGCGGTAGTGGTTCACCAGCAGGATGCCGTTGCGCACGGCGATGCCGAAGAGCGTGATGAAGCCCACGAGGCTCGCGATGGACAGCACCGGCGGCAAGTATGGCGCTGAGCCCAGGCCTACGAGGGCCAGGAGGTTGCGGAAGAGGCCGGCGTGCATGAGCGAATCGGCTACGAAGACCGCAATCACGCCGCCGATGGTCGCGAGCGGCAGGTTGACCATGACCAGGGCCGCGACCTTGAACGAGCCGGTCGAGAACTGGAGCAGCACAAGCATGAGCGCGGCGATGCCAATCCCAGCGACCATGAGCGTGCGGCTGGCGGACTGCTGGGCCTCGAACTGGCCGCCAAACTCGACGCTGTAGCCGGCGCGCTGCACGATGGGCTCCACGCGGGAACGGACCTGCGCGACGAGGTCGCCCAGGTTGTGACCGTCGGCGACGTTGCAGGAGATCACGGCCTTGCGCTGGGCGTTCTCGCGGGCGATGATGTTGGGCGTTTTCTCCGGGCCGATGTCGGCGACGTCGCGCAGCCGCACGGTGGGGCCGGGCTTGCCGTCTTCCGCGCTGCCGCGGAGCATGAGGTCCTGCACTTGCTCAACGCGCTCGCGCTCGGAGGCGTCGAGGCGCACGACGAGGCTGTAGCGGCGCGTGCCCTGGTTCACCTCGGCGACTTCCTCTCCGTAGAGGGCCACCTGAACCTGCTCGGCGGCCTCGGCGGGTGTGAGGCCCGCGGCGGCGAGTTCCTGGTGGCGGTAGCGAATCGGGAGGCTCGTGATGAGCACCTCGCGGTTGGCGGTGACGTCGCGCGCGCCGGGGAGGCTCTTGAGTTCGCTCTCGATCTCCTTTGCGAGCGAGCGGAGTGTCGAGAGGTCTTCGCCGTAGACGTTGATGGCGATGGCCGCGGGTGTGCCGGAGAGGATGTGCGAGAGGCGGTGCTCGATGGGCTGGCCGACCTGGACGGTGACGCCGGGCACGGCGGCGGCGATGGTGGCAATCTCGCGCCGGATGGCGGCCTTGTCGCCCTTGGGGGCGATCAAGATGTCGAGCTCGCTGTTGGAGACGGGCTCGGCGTGCTCGTCGCGTTCGGCGCGGCCGGTGCGGCGGGTGACGCTCTCGATGCCCGGCACCTGCACGAGCCGCGCCTCGATGGCCTGGGCAGCCCGGTTGCTCTCGGCGAGCGAGGTACCCGGCGGGGACGACACGAACACAGTGAACGAGCCCTCGTTGAACTCGGGGAGGAACGAGGTGCCGAAGGACCGTGCGAGGAGGAGCGAGAGTCCGGTGGCGGCGAGGGCGGCGCCGACGACGAGCTTGCGGTGGTGGAGCGACCAGCGGAGCGTGGGCTCGTAGCGGCGTTTTAGCCAGCGGACGAGGAAGCCGTCGTGGGTTCGGTGGGTGGCGGCGCCTGCTGATGGACGCTTGTCCTTGAGCAGCAGGCGGCAGAGTGCAGGCGTGACGGTGAGCGCGACGACGAGCGAGGCCATGATCGAGACGATGTAGGTCGCGGCGAGGGGCTTGAAGAAGCGGCCCTCCAGCCCCTCGAGGAACATGAGGGGCAGGAAGACGATGCAGATGAGCAGCGTCGCGTAGACAACCGACGAGCGGATCTCGTTGCTGGCGTCGAAGATGGTGTCCACGAAGCCTTTGCGCTTGGGTTCCGGCAGCAGGGCGTTCTCCTCCAGTCGTCGGTGGACGTTCTCGACGTCGATGATGGCGTCGTCCACGAGTTCACCGATCGCGACAGCGAGGCCGCCGAGCGTCATGACGTTGAGGGTGAGGCCCAGACCATCGAGCGTCAGGAGGGCCGCGGCGAGGGAGAGGGGGAGCGCGGTGAGCGTGATGATAGTGGTGCGGACGTTGAGCAGGAAGAGCACGAGGATGACGGCGACGATGGCGGTGGCCTCAACCAACACCTTGACGACGTTGTCCACCGATCGCTGGATGAAGCGGCTTTGACGGAATACCTGAGTGTTGATCTCGATGCCCGGGGGAGCGCTGGCGCGTGCCTGCTCAAGCACGGTGTCGATGGACTTGGTGAGGGTGAGCGTGTTGGTTCCGGGCGACTTCTGGACGGAGACCACGACGGCGGGCAGGCCGCCATCGGCGGCGGTGCCGCGTGGGGGTGCGCCACCGAGCCGCACATCGGCGACTTCGCCGATGGTGATCGGCAGGCCGCCCTTCATGGTGACTTTGGTCGCGGCGATGTCGCGCGCGCTCGACACCCGCGCGGCTTGGCGCATGGCGAGTTCGGAGCGGTCCACGTCCGCGAGGTATCCGGCGCTGGCCGTGCTGTGGGCGTTGCGGGCGGCGTCCACCACGTCGGCGATGGTGAGCCCGTAGAGGGCGAGGCGGTCCTGGCGCACGTTGACCTGGTACTCGGGCAGTTCGCCGCCGATGGCGGACACCTGGGAGACACCGGGCACGGCGAGCAGGCGGGTGCGGAGGTCAAATTCCGCGTAGGCGCGGAGGTCCAGATCGCTCACGGTCTTGTCGGGGCTTGAAACGGCGAGCAGCATGATCTCGCCGGTGATGCTGGTGATGGGCGTCATCGCGGGCTCGATGCCCTGGGGGAGCGACTCCTTCGCGTTGGCCAAGCGCTCGCCGACGAGCTGTCGGGCGCGGTAGATGTCGGTGCCCCAATCGAATTCGACCCACACCAGGGACAGAGAGATGGCCGAGGCGCTGCGGACGCGGCGCACCCCGGGCAGGCCGTTGACCGAGGACTCGATGGGAAAGGTGACATACTGCTCGACCTCGTCGGCGGCGAGTCCGCCGGCCTCGGTGAGGACGACAACGGTCGGCGCGTTGAGTTCCGGGAAAACGTCCACGGGCATGCGCGGCAGGCGCACGAGGGTGTAGATGAGCATCGCCGTGGCGATGATGACCACCAACAGCGGCTGCTTGAGCGAGAATGCGATGAGGTGCTTGAGCATGGGTTGGTTGCCGCTTCGCGCGGTTTAGTCCTCACCCTCGTGGAAGGTGCCGTCGGGGTGGAAGTGGCCGCCCTTGGTGATGCTGCCGCTGGTGGCGACCATGAGCTGGTACGCGCCGTCGAGCACGACCTCGTTGCCTTCGGCGACGCCGCTCTTGATGACGACCCAGCGGCCGTCGTCAACGCCCAGGTCGGCCTCGATGCGGACAGCCTTGTCCGGGTCCGCGGGGTCTCGGCGGAAGATGACGGGCTTGGTGCCGTCGCGCGCGACGCAGCGCAGCGGGAGGGCGAGTTCCGCGCGCGATGTGCCGCTGGTGACGACTTCCAGGAACGCCGCGACGCCCGCACGGGCCCAGGGCGGGGGCGCAGCGCCGGCGCTGGGCGTCAGGATGAGGTCCACGGTGCGGCGCTCGGGGTCTGCTGTGGGCGCGAGCGTGAGCGTGCCGGCGAAGGGCGCTTCGGCCGCCTCGGGCTGCGCCGGCACCACCGCGGCGGTCTGCCCATCGGCCAGGCGCGGCAGATCGCTCTGGAGGCCCACCGCGCGGAATCGCACGGCGCTGGGTTGGACCGTGGTCATCACGGCGTCGTGCAGGCCCAGCACCGCGCCGGACGCTGTGCCGAGGCTCTCCACCACGCCCGGGGCGTGGGCACGCACTTCGATCGAGGCCATGGCGGCCCAGCGGGGCGTGCCGCTGTGGTCCGCACGGAGCTGGTCGGCGGGTACGCCGGTGAGCGTGGCGGCGGACGCAAAGAGGAAAGCAAGGCGTGAGCGCGCTGCGTCGAGCTGCGCGGTGCTCTGCGTGCGGCGGGCCTCAAGGTCAGCCTCCTTCTCCAGCGTTTCGGCGAGGTCGGCGCGGGAGGTGGCGAGCGCAGCGCGGGCGGCGGCGACATCGTCGCCGCGAGCTCCGCCGGCGGACTGGAGTTGATCGAGCGTGGCGACGCGGGCGGTCCAGAGGTCCACGGCCTTCTGGATCTCGACGTGGTGGGCCTCGTGTGCTTCGAGCAGCGGCGCGATGCTGTCCACGCCGGCCTGGGCCAGGCGCACGGAGGCCTCGGCGTCGGCGAGTTCCTTCTGCACCTCGCGCCAGCGCGAGGATTCCAGCCGGTAGAGCACCGCGCCCACTTCCACGGCCTGGTACTGCTGCACGAGGAGTTCGACCGTGCCCTCGGCCGGCGCGCGGTACTCGCGGCGGGCGGTCGGGAGCAACTCAAACCTGCCCGGCACACGCAGCGTGCGGGCCACGCTGCGGCTTTCGACGCGCGCGAAGGTGATGCCCAAGTTCTGGCGCACGGACGTGGGGATATCCACGCGGTTGGTAGGCGCGGCGGCCTCTTCGTCGGCGTGGTCGTGTGCGTCGGCGTGCTGCGCGCTGTCGCGCTCGCAGGATGCGGCGAGCATCACGCATGCCAGTGTCATGATCGACCACAGGCCCCGTTGTGCATGCTTCATGGCTGTTCCCCGTTTTTCTTGTGCTGTGTGCCTGTGTTTTCCGGAACTTTCGTTTCACCACGCGCCGTGATCGCCGCCGCGGCTTTGGCGAGGCAGTCCGGGCATGTGCAGCCGGCTTCGGCCGCGGCCTGCTTCATGAGAGGGTCGTTCGCGGCGCTGCCGCTGGGCGAAGTGCGGGACCCCTGCGGGCCTGACAGGCTGAGCAGGTCCGGCCCCGCGAGCTCGGCGATGTCGATGGCGGCGAGCGCGACGCGTTCGCGCGACTCGATGAGTTGTTGGCGCACGCTGCGTTCGCGGCGGAGGGACTCCAGCATGATCAGCGTGTCGCCCTCGCCCAGCTCGATGATGCGGCGCACCATCGCCGCCTGCTCGTCCACCATGGGCACGAGCTGGGTTTCGACGGTCTCGCGCTGTCTGCGTGCGGACTCGAACACCACTTCGGCGGCCGCGAGGTCGCTGATGAGCCGCTCGACGAGGGCCTCGACGTCCAGCCGCATCGCGTCGCGTGCGGTCTGCGCTTCGGCGATGGCGCGCTTGTTGGCGTTCAGGATCGGCAGCCGCAGGCTCAGGCCGAGCCGCACTTCGCCGCGGCCATCATCCTCGCCCAGGCCGGGCGCGAGCTCGATGTCCGGGTACTGCTTGCGGACCTCCCACTCCAGGAGCCGTTCGGCCTGGGCATAGCCCGCGGCCATGGCGGCGACTTCGGGGTTGTTGCTCGCGATGCGATCTTGGAGTTGGTGATTGATTTGGTCATTCAGCTGGTCGGCGGACATGACGGCGGGGCGGTCCTCTTCCACGCCCCAGGGCGTCATCGCGAGTTCAGCGCCCGGCGGCAGGCCCATGAGACGGCGGATGCGTAGTCCCGCGAGGCGCTGCTGCGCCTGCATCTGCTCGTGCTCCATCGCGAGGGTGGTGCGCTCCAGGCGGAAGACGTTGGCCTCCACGCGCGGGATGGCCTGCGCACGTTGCTGCAGGTCCACAACGGTGAGCAGTTCGTCCAGCCGGCGCAGGTCGTCGGCGGCGACACGGCAGCGCTCCGCGAGGGACGACCACCGCGACCACGCGCGGCGCAGGTCCATACGGGTGCGCCACTCGAGCTGCACGGCACGCATCACCTCCGCCGCCTGCTCGGCCTCGGCGTGCAGCTTGTCCAGCCGCAGCCGCCCGGAGATGGGGACGGAGATGCCGATGCTGCCGCCCAGTTTCCACGGCTCGTCCACGCTCTCCACGATGCGGGCAAGGTCCAGGCCGAAGACCGGGTCTTCCCATGCGCCGGCGGCGCCTGCGCACGCGAGGCACAGGAGGGCGCGCTGGCGCGCGGCGTGCAAGTCAGCGTTGTACACCAAGGCGATCACCTCGGCCTCGGCGATCGAAACGCCGTCGGCGAGGTCGAAGGGCGCGGCGTGGCCCTCGGGATGATCGTCGGGATGGAGGGACGCCGCGAAGTGCCGCACCGGGGCGCTGTCCGCGGACCGGGCCAGGAACACCGCGCGGTGCGCGGGGAGGTCCAGCGGCCGGGCCTTGTAGCTCTGGCACCCCGCGAACGCGGCGAGGCACGCCGCCCCGAGCGCCCACGGCGCGCGGCGCGGACCACGTCCTGCCCACCATCTCTTCATTTGCTGCACGGCCACTGCTCCTGCGAGGACACCCCAAGAACGCAAACACCGATGGCACGCGGGGGTTGGCCCCTCGTGTCACGGCACGGCGGAGGTGTGGTTGTGCTAGAGCAGGAGCGCGCCGCTGGTGCGGACCAGGCGCTGCGAGGTTGTCATGCCGGCCAGGTGCATGTGGGCTTGGCCGCCCGGGGAACCATGGTTCTGAGAAACATCGGGCACCGGCGCGAGCACCCAGGCCATCGCCACCAGCATGTTCACGGGCTGCGGGGCTGCGACGGCGGAGACCGCGCGGGCGTTGACTTGTTCGTGGTCGGGGATCGTGACCAGGAGGCCGTGCGGCTCGCCCTGGTGATCGGCGGGCAGGATGCTCGCCTGCGCAAATGTGTGCGCGTGGTCGGCGTGCGCATCATCGGCATGGTCACAGCCGCTGGCCTGGGAAGACTCGTGGTGCGTGTGCCCCGCGGCGTGGAAGGCCAGGTGGCTGCGGGCCACGGTGATGGCCGCGTCGGGCGAGCCGGCGATGTGCAGGTGCGTGCCGTGGCCGTCGTGGGCGTGGGCGAGGTAGGTGACGCCGCCAAAGACCTGCAGCACCATGAGCGGCACCAGCAGCAGGGCGATGCAACCACGCAGACCTCTTTGGAAGGTGCGGCGAAGTCTTGAGATGGCCCGTGCGAGCGTCACGCTGGTCCAGTATATCGGCGGACGGGGGGCTTGGTTACTCACTCTTTGCGCGGCTTGTCGAGATCCCCTGCTCGGACGCCCACTGGCCGATGTCCCGGCCTTGGATGGCCGCGGCCATCATGTCCGGGAACTTGTCGGGGGTGCAGGCAAAGCTGGGGACGCCCAGGGCGGCGAACTCGGCAGCGTTCTTCTCGTCGAAGGAGGGGCGGCCCTGGTCGTCCAGGGCGAGGAGCGTGACCATGCGCACGCCGCTGCGGGCCATCGCGCCGACGAGCTTGATCATGTCTGCGCTGAGTTCGCCCTCGTAGAGGTCGGAGATGAGCACGAAGATGGTGTCGCTGGGGCGGCGGATGAGCGTCTGGCAGTATCGCAGCGCGCGGGGTGTGTCGTTGCCGCCGCCGAGCTGCACGCCAAAGAGGAGGTCCACCGGGTCTGAGCACTTCTCGGAGAGGTCCACGACGGCGGTGTCGTAGGCGATCACGCGGGTGCGGACGGCGGGGATGGACGCGAGCACCGCGGAGAAGACGCCCGCGTAGACGACGGACGACATCATCGAGCCCGAGGTATCGATGCAGATGATGATGTCCTTGAGTTCGTTGCGCTTTCTGCCGAAGCCGATGCGACGCTCGGGCACGATGGTGCGGTACTCGGGCTGGTAGTGCTTGAGGTTGGCCCGGATGGTGCGGTGCCAGTCGATCTCGCTGTGGCGGGGGCGGTTGCTGCGGCTGGCGCGGTGGAGTGCGCCGATGATGGACTGGCGGGTCTTGGCGTCGAGCTTCTTGAGGAGTTCGCGGACGACCTTCGCGACGACCTGGCGCGCGGTGGCCTTGGCCTTGGTCGGCATGACGCTGCCCAGCGCGAGGAGCTGGCCGACGAACTCGACATCGGGCTCCACCGCGTCGAGCATCTCGGGCTCGGCCATCATCCGCTGGATGCCCAGACGCTCCATCGCGTCTTTCTGCATCACGCGGACGACGGACGCGGGGAAGAACTCGCGGATGTCGCCCAGCCAGCGGGCCACGCTGGGCATGGAGCCGCCGCGGCCCACCTTGTCGCGGTTCTTCTCCTTTTCCTCAGGGTCGTAGAGCGCGGCCATCGCGCCGTCCATCGCGGCGTCCCTGTCGGAGAGGCCCGCGCCGATGCCGTCGGCCTCTCCACCGCCCAGCAGCAGCCGCCAGCGCGCGAGGCGGTCGTTTCCGGTTGCGGGTGATGCGTTGGCGGTAGGCGTGGGCACGGGAGGAACGGTCATGGCAGTTCTCCCAGGATGGTGCGGAGGATGGGCAGCACAAGGTCGCCCCGCGCGGGCACGTAGTCGTCGGTCGCCACGCCCGCGGTGGGCGCGGCGTCGCCCGAACCGTCCAGGCTCTTCAGTTTCTCGCCGATCATGCGGCGGTCAGACTTGGCATAGTCGCTGAAGGTGCGGCGCACGATGGGGCAGACGCGGTCGAAGAGGTCCCGCGAGAGGCCGCAGACCCAGTGGTCGATCATCGCGAGGAGCCGCACATCGTGCACGAGCAGCAGGCCCGAGCCGCCCAGGAAGCCCTCGAGCCAGGCCGCGGCGGCGCCGGGGTCGTTGCCCGCGGAGAGCGAGAGGCTCATGCGCGTTGCGGCGTCGTCGGGCGTGGCGGTGCCGGCATCGAGCAGGATGCGGGTGCAGCGGCCGGCGAGCAGGCCGTGGACGGCGGCGTCGGCGACTTTGCGGACGGCCTCTCGCCACGTGTCGAGCAGGCCCTGGCGTTCGAGGGTCGCGAGGGACGCTTCCACGGCGTCCAAACGATCGCGCATCTGTGCGGCGGCTTCATCATCCAGCGAACCGCACGCGGGCAGGAGGCCCGCGGCGATGCGCGCGAGCATGCCGTCCACCACTGGTTCCACCATTGCGGCATCGGTCTTGCGGACGTTGCCGTATCGCAGCACGCGCACAAGCGGTGGGAACGCCTCCAGCAGGTGGCCAAAGTCCGCCGAGACGGCGGACATGTCCTGGATGCGGTGGATGAGACGCTCGACCGCGTCCGGAAGATCGGCCAGCATCACGTGGTCGAGCATCGCGGTGAGTTCGGCGAGGGAACTCGCGTGCGCGGCACGATCTGTGACGAACGCACCCGCGGCCTCCTCCACGGTGTTGCCCCAGCGCGCGGCCTCCATCACGTCCACGGCGAACTCAGGCTTCCACTGGAGTTTCCAAACTTCGTGGAAGGTGCTGGAGCGCTGCTTCTGGTCCGGCGGCTGCGTGCCCCAGCCGATATCCAGCAGGCGCAGGCGGTGGAGCAGGCGGCTGCGCGCAAGGTCCATCTCCTTGCGCTGGTCGAGGTCGAGGATCGTGTCGTCCGCGGAGACCTTGAGGCGCAGGGACTTCTGCTGCGCTGCCAGGTCTCTTTGCAGCGGCACCATGGGGGCATCGGCGGGCACCTCTCCCAGGCGCGAGCCCACGATGAGCTTCTCGCCGATGATGCGCATCGGCATCGGGTTGCCGTGGCAGAGGATGGAGAGGGATGCCTCGCCGAGCTCTTCCAGGCCCGCGACGTGGCGGCCCCGCATCGACGCGAGGGCCTCGGCGAGGCGGACGGACTCCACCGCGCTGGCGGGCGAGGCTTCGAGGTCCGCCTCGCGCAGCAGGCGCGCGACCTTGGTCATCCAGCGTTCGGTGAGGTTGTCGTGGTGGACCCACAGGTGCTCGTACCACCCCGGGCTCACGATGCCCGCGCCGTAGCCGCTGAACATCGAGAGGCGGTCGTAGGTCCAGGGGATCCACGTCGCGGCGGTCTTGCGCTTGGTGAGGGTCTTCAGCGTTTCGTCGTCTGCCTTCGCGGGGTGGGCCTTGAGCGCATCGGCCGTGAGCACGGGCGCGTGCCACGCGCCGCAGATGACGGCGATGGTGGAAAAACCCTCCTTGATCGCCGCGCGGATACTCCTGCGCATGTGCGCCTCGCGGGCGGACTCCATCACGGCATCGGGGGTCACGTGTGTGGCCGGCGGGCTGAGTTCCGCGCGTGCCGCGGCCATGGCGTCGTGGATCGCGGCGAAGACTTCCAACGGCTGGTCGCCGCCGCGGCGCTCTTCGATGAGGCGGCCCCACCACGCTTCACCATCGGAGAACCCTGCTGCGCGGGCAAGAGCGTCCAGCGGATCGGCACGGAGCGTTGACTCCGCGTCGTCGTGCTCATCTGTGTTGCCGGATTGGTCGGGCTCGGCGGCGTTGTCGGCCTCTGACTCGCCTTTGTGCGCACCGTCGGGGCCCACACCATCGGGCTCTGGCTTCTCGCGGCGCGGGCGCAGCGACTGCGGCAGGTCCATGAAGCGGACCTCGACCTTTGAGTTCACGCCCCACCGCATCGCCTGCCACTCGGGTGAGAACTCGGCAAAGGGGTAGTAGACCGATTCGCGGGGCTGGTTGGGCTCGTACACCAGCAGAGCAACCGGCGGCTTGAGGCCCGCGTTCGCGACCAGCGGAACCAGTTCCGCGGCGTCGGGCGGCCCCTCGATGAGCACGGCGTCGGGCTTGAGGGCGTCGAGCGCGCGCACGAGCATCCGGGCCGAGCCCGGACCGTGGTGGCGAATCCCCAAGACCGTCACGCTCGCGGGCATCGGCTACAAGACCTCCTTGCACGCCCGGTACAGGTCCTTCCACCCGTCGCGCTCCTTCACCACTGTTTCCAGATACTCCTGCAGCACCACCTTGTCCTGCACGAGGTCCTTCACGATCGCGCCGATCATGCCGCTGGCGACGTCGCCGGCCTTGAGCGTGCCATCACCAAAGTGCGTGGCGAGCGCGATGCCGTTGGTGATGACGCTGATCGCCTCGGCGGTGCTGAGCGAACTCGACGGCTGCTTGAGCTTGCTCTTGCCGTCGCTGGTCTTGCCCTCGCGAAGCTCTCGGAAGACGGTGACGACCCGCCGGATCTCCTCCATCGCTGGCTTCTCCGACGGGAGCTGCAGGGCGCGCCCCATCTGCACCACACGGCGCTGCACGATGTCCACCTCCTCGTCCATGGTGTCCGGCACAGGCAGCACCACGGTGTTGAAGCGGCGCTTGAGCGCGCTGCTCAGCTCGTTCACGCCCTTGTCGCGGTCGTTGGCGGTGGCGATGACGTTGAACCCCTTGACCGCGCGCACCTCGTCGTTCAGCTCCGGCACGGGCAGCGTCTTCTCCGACAGGATCGTGATGAGCGTGTCCTGCACGTCGCTGGGCACGCGGGTCAGTTCCTCCACGCGCACGACTTTGCCCTCGGTCATGCCGCGCATCACCGGGCTGGGCACCAGCGCCTCGCGCGACGGGCCCTTGGCCAGCAGCAGCGCGTAGTTCCAGCCGTAGCGGATCGCCTCCTCGGGCGTGCCCGCCGTGCCCTGCACCAGCATGGTGGAGTCCCCGCTGATCGCCGCGGCGAGGTGCTCGCTCACCCAGCTCTTCGCGGTGCCCGGCACGCCCATGAGGAGCAGCGCCCGGTCGGTGAGCAGCGTGGCGACGCAGATCTCGACCAATCGCTTGTTCCCGACGTACTTGGGCGTGATGACCGTGCCGTCCTTGAGCGTGCCGCCCATGAGGTAGGTCACGACGGCCCACGGCGAGAGGTTCCACCGCGCCGGCCGCTCACGGTC
>DATAKA010000090.1:0-15227 GCA_036261855.1 Phycisphaerales bacterium
GCCCCCACCGTGCATGCCAGAGCCGCCATACCCGCAACAATGCTCGTGAATCGGTTCATCGCGATCTCCTACCCGGACGCCTTCGTGCCTCCGCACCCGCGTGCGGTGGCCCCCCAGGCCGGATTGTGTTCAAGTTAGTGATTACTTCAATTGAAAACTACGAATTACTCCATCAATTCGGTGTTTCCGCCGGGTCGTACAAAAGTCTGTGTTGTCCGATAACTATTTCTCGCCGCGCTCCCGACCCGAGGCACCACTCGTCAATATCCTCGCCCCCCGACAGCCCTTGCGGCCGTCGTTTTCCCCCTGGTTTGCGCCCGATCGGAGCACCCCCATGGAAGCCGGCATCGTCGGACTGCCCAACGTTGGCAAGTCCACCCTCTTCAACGCCCTCACCAAGGCCAACATCCTGGCCGCCAACTACCCCTTCGCCACCATCGAGCCCAACGTGGGCGTCGTCCCCATCCCGGACGCCCGCCTCGAACTCATCACCAAGTACATCCCCCCGCAGAAGGTCATCCCGGCCGCGCTCCGGCTGGTGGACATCGCCGGCATCGTGAAGGGTGCCAGCGAGGGCGAGGGCCTGGGCAACAAGTTCCTCAGCCACATCCGCGAGGTCGACGCCCTCATGCAGGTCGTCCGCTGCTTCACCAAGGCCCCCGGCGGCGAGGAGATCCTCCACGTCTCCGGCAGCGTGGACCCTGTCCGCGACATGGAGATCATCGCGACCGAGCTCGTGCTCGCCGACCTCCAGACAGTGGACGGCTCCCTCGGCAAGTCCGAGCGCGCCGCCAAGAGCGGCAAGCCCGAGGACGTCGCCCGCTACGAAGTGCTCAAGAAACTCAAGCCCATCTTGGACAGCGGCCTCCCCGCCCGCACGCTCAAGATCGAGGACGCGGAGCAGTCCAGGCAGTTCAAGATGCTCGGCCTCATCACCACCAAGCCCGTGCTCTACGTGATGAACGTGGACGAGGATGACCTCGAAGGCACCGGCGAAATGGCCCAGCGCGTCCGCGCCAAGGCCAAGACCGAGGGCGCCGAAGTCGTCCCCGTCTGCGCAAAGATCGAGGCCGAACTCTCCCAGATGGCCCCCGCCGACCAGAAGGAAATGCTCGAAGCCCTGGGCCTCCACGAGCCCGCCCTCGCCGCTGTCGCCCGCGCCACGTACAAACTCCTCGGGCTCCAGAGCTACTTCACCGCCGGCGAGAAGGAAGTCCGCGCCTGGCCCGTCCACATCGGCGCCACCGCCCCCCAGGCCGCGGGCGTCATCCACACCGACTTTGAACGCGGCTTCATCCGCGCCGAAATCTACTCCGTCGCCGACCTTGAGAAGCACAAGAGCGAGAAAGCGATCAAAGAAGCCGGCAGGATGCGCATCGAGGGCAAGGACTACGTCATGAAGGACGGCGACATCTGCCACTTCCTGTTTAACGTCTAAGAGCCGTGCGGCGCGAGCCGCCGGTCTTCCACCCGCAATCCTCGCGTCGGAATCCCGAACAACCGTGCACAAGGAGCCCCGCATGTCACGCTTCTCCCTCTCCCAGTTCGTCGACCAGCACGCCGAGCAGTCCCTCAACCAGGGCGCGTTCGAGCTCGAGTCCGAACGCGTGCTCGAGGTCAACCTCGCCGGACAGACCAACATGGTCTGGATGAAGATGGGCGCCATGGTCGCCTACCGGGGCGACATCAAGTTCGAGCGCGAGGGCATGCTCGAGCAGGGCATGGGCAACCTCCTCAAGAAGGCCATCTCCGGCGAGGGCGCTCGCCTCAGCCGCGCCACCGGCCAGGGCAAGCTCTACGTCGCCGACGGCGGCAAACGCATCACCGTCTTGGAGCTCGCCGGCGAGTCGTTCTTCGTGAACGGCAACGACCTGCTGTGCTTCACGCCCACGCTCAAGCACGAGATCACCATGATGCGCAAGGTCTCCGCCATCGCCAGCGGTGGCCTCTTCAACGTCCGCGTCAGCGGCACCGGCCTCGTGGCCATCGTCAGCCACGGCAAGCCGCTCGTGCTGCGCGTCACCCCCAGCAGCCCCGTGTTCACCGACCCCCAGGCCACCGTCGCCTGGTCGGGCAGCCTCACCCCGGAGTTCAAGACCGACATGAGCTTCAAGACACTCCTGGGACGCGGCAGCGGCGAGTCCTTCCAAATGGCCTTCCACGGCGACGGCTTCGTCGTCGTGCAGCCCTACGAGGAAACCCCGTTCCAGCACCAGGCCTGAACGGGCTCAGCTCCCGGCGTTCTCCCCTGCGAAGCGTCCGGCCTGGCTCCGCATCTCCGAGGCGCGCGTCGTGATGCCCAGCTCTTCCGCCTGCTCCCGCTTGGACGCGAGCACCGACGAGCTGGCCTTCACCGAGTCAAACGCGCTCTCGCACGCCGACCGCACGCCGTCGTCCGCGAGCCACAACTGCTTGGTGCCCGCGTTGTACTTCCAGCGGCCCAGCGACGTCTCGAGGATCATCGCCCGGCGCTCACGCGCATCGAGCCACGCGAGGTAGGCATCATGGAACTCCGCGCTCGCCTCCGACACGTCGGCCGGGAACGCCATCGACACGTGCCGCTCGATCACCGGCACCGGCACGCCCGCCTGCGACAGGCGCATCTGCATCTGCCCCGACGCGGTGACGACCGCCTCCCGCAGCGCCTCGGCGTCGGTGCGGTGCTGGTCGAGCGCCCGCCGGAACTCGCGGAACTCAGTCAGCGAGTGGTACAGCAGCGGGTCCCGCATCGATGTCAGCCGCAGCGCGCTGTCCGCGTACCGCTTGGAGGCCTTGTCCACCCGCTCCTGCACGGAGACCGCCGCGTCGTACGCGACGCGGTCCACCGTCGCCTCGTCGATCGTCGCGACGACCGGTTCGGGCATCGCGGAACCCGCCTTGCGGACGCTGATGCCGCGCTGCGGCACGTTCACCTGCGGCTTGGGCGCGCTGGCGACCGGGGTGGGCTTGGCCACGGGCTTGACCGTGGGCTTGGCCGCGGCCTTCGCGACCGGCTTGGCCTTAGGAGCGGGCTTGGGCAGTTCCTGCTTGGGCTCGGGCACGACCGCGATCTGCGGGGCAGGCGCGACCACGTCGGCGTGCGCGTTCGCGGCGATCTCGACCGCCGGCGCGGCCGCCAACTCCGGCTCCTTCTCGCTCATGGTGCTCAGCACCAGGTCGGGCGAGACGGGCGCGGGCGCCATGGTCGGCGCGGGCACGGTCGTTTCCTTGAGCAGCCCTTTCACGCCCTCATCCTGCACCTTGACCAGTTCCTCGCGAGCGACCTTCTTCGCGATGGCGAGTTCCTGCTTGAGCTGCGTCCGCACCGTGCCGGGGCCGCGGTCGATCTCCCGCAAGGCGCCGGCCGCGAGCGACATGAAAACGCCGAGCAGAACATTACACGTCAGGCCCAGGCACGCGAGGCCGCCGAAGATGCCGCTGGCCGCGTTGCGGGACCGTTTCAGCGCATGGAACGCGCCCCAGGCGAGGCCGGTGGCGAGCCCGACGCCCGCGAGCACGCCGCCCGCAACGATGACGACCGCAACCGGGTTGCTGAACTTGATGTGGCTCCACAGGACCGCGGGCACACTCACGGCCCACGCGATGCCCAGCAGGCGTGCCGGACGCGCGATGCCGAACGTGATCGGCGGGAGTTCGGCCATCTCGGGCGGCGGCGGGGGCGGCTCGTTGGCAGGCCATTCCTCGCGCGGAGCTGCCTCGGCGGCTTCCGGCTCGATCGGCGTGGACGCATGGGACAATGGGTGGCGCATCCTCGGTCCTTTCGGGCCACGCTGGGCCTCGTGGTGCCATCGAACGGATAGATGCGCAGGTCATCCCCGATTCGCAGGTCGGGAGATTGGGTGGGCAAGCCGCGCGGATCGTGCGGGGTGTCGCGGCGGCGTGCGGGTGTTCCCGGACGGGCGTGGTTATGCGGCCTGGCGCCAGGTGCGGCGGTTGGTGATCATCTCGAGCACCTTGTCGGCCTCGACGGGGCGCGAGAAGAGGAAGCCCTGGCCGTAGTCACAGTCCACGGCGAGCAGCATGGCGAGCTGCGCCTCGGTCTCGACGCCTTCCGCCGTGACCTTCGCGCCGAGGTTATGGGCGAGGGTCGCGATGGCGGCGATGACGGCGGCGTAGTCGCGCTTGAAGACGGTGGTGCCGACGAAGGCCTTGTCCACCTTCAGGATGTCGATCGGGAAGTGGTGCAGGCAGGACAGGGACGAGTGGCCGGTGCCGAAGTCGTCGATCTGGGTGCTGACGCCCATGTCGCGCAGGCGGAGGAGCCGCTCGCGGACGCTCTGGGGCTCGGCCATGATCATCGACTCCGTCACTTCAACGCTGAGCCATGACGGCTCGATCGACGCGCCGCTGATGATGGCCTGGATCTCGTCCACGATGCGGCTGCTCCAGAGCTGCCGTTTGGAGAGGTTCACGTTCACGCACACGGGCGGTTCGATCCCGGAGGTCCGGTTCCACGCGCCGACGTCCCGGCACGCGGTCGAGATCACCCATGAACCGATCTCGTTGATGAGCCCGAGCTCTTCGGCGATGGGGATGAACCGCTCGGGGGGGATGTCGCCCAGGACCGGGTGGCGCCAGCGGAGCAGGGCCTCGAAGCCCTTGATAACGCCGTCGCTGAGGTGGATGATGGGCTGGTACGCGAGGCGCAGCTCGCCGCGTTCCAGCGCGAAGCGGAGGTCGTTCTCGAGGCGGAGGCGCTCGATGACCTGCTCGTGCATGGTGTGGTCGAAGAGGGCGTGGCGCGCCTTGCCGCTGCCCTTGGCGCGGTACATGGCGGTGTCGGCCTGCTGGAGGATGCTGTCGGCGGTGGCCGACGGGCCGGTGGTCGTGTCGCTGAACGAGATGCCGATGCTGGCGGTGACGCGGACGTCCTGCCCGGAGAGGTGGAACGGCTGCGTGAGCACCTCGCTGATACGTTCGGCGACGAGCACGGCGTCGGAGCGCTGGCGGATGCCCTCGAGCACCACGACAAACTCGTCGCCGCCCAGGCGTCCGGCGCTGGCGTCGCTCTTGGAGAGCGTGTCCACGCGGCGGAGGCTGGTCGCGAGGCGCGCGGCGAACTCGCGGAGGAGCGTGTCGCCGGCGTCGTGGCCCAGGCTGTCGTTCACGAGCTTGAAGTTGTCCAGGTCGAGGAAGAGGACGGCGAACTTGAAGGACGGGTCGCGCTGGGCGCGCCGCAGGGCGCGGTCGAGCCGGTCCGTCAGCATCGGGCGGTTGGGGAGGCCGGTCAGAGCATCGTGGAGCGATGCGTGCACGGCGCTGCTTTCGGCGAGTTTGCGGCGGGCGACCTCGGCCCGCAGCGACTCGTTGCTGGCGGCGAGGCTTGTCACCTGCGTCTCGACGTGCCGGTGCAGGTCCCACTTCTGCGACAGCGCGTTGGCCATCTGCCACGCTTCGGCGTGGTCGAAGGGCTTGCGCAGCAGGAGGAGGCGGTCGGTGTGGCCCAGGCGCGCGGTGATTTCACCCCAGGTGTGACCCGAGAATGCGCTGCACAGGACGATCTCGATCTCGGCGTCCTCACGCCAGAGGTTCTCGACGATTTCAACACCTTCCCACGCGGGGGGCTCGCGCATGTCCACGAACGCGACGCTGTAGCGCTCGCCGTTCGCGGCGGCACGCCGCAGGTGCTGCAGGGCCTCCGCCCGCGTGCGGCATGTGTCCACGGTGAAGCACTCACCCGATTGCGGCCTGGGGCCCGGCGGGGCGCAGAGGGCCGACCGGTAACTTTCAATCGCAGCGGCGTCGCCATCGACGACAAGCACGCGACGGTTGGGCAACGGTGTGGTGTGCTTGCCTGGCGCGAAGACTGTGCCCTCGTGACCGCTGGAGGAGGGTTTTTTTGAGCGCAGTGGCATGCAGGTCCAGTCACAAACCATGCACCGCCCGCGCGGTGTGCGAACTCCGGATGTCTGTTATCGACACCCGCCGGACCCCGCTTCAGGGGCGTACGGCACAAAGCGGGAGATGGGCACGCGTCCCCACGCCCCATGATGGCTCGTCGCGCACCGCCTGCGCATCTCCCTAGCATCCCTCATGCTGCCCAGCCGCGACAGCAGCCGCCGCCGGTTCGCTGACTACCTCCAACGCAAGCGCGCGGAAACGCCCGCCAAGAACGCCCAGCCAGAACGGACACCGGACCCCAAGAAGGCCCGGGCGTCGCGGCCGTTCCTTTCCCTGCTGCGCGAGTTCTGGCGGCTGGTGGGGGAGGGCGGGCACCAGCGTGCGGTGGTGTTCGCGCTCTTCACGCTGACGATCACGAGTGCGGTGACGCTCGGCGTACCGGCGTCGACCAAGGTTGCGATCGATTATGTGATCGCGCAGGAGCCGGGCCCGCTTGCGCTGCCGGCGTGGGTGCGGGAGGCCGCGGGCATCGGCGAGACCGTCGCCCAGGGTGATCGCGTGCGACTGCTGTGGTGGGTGGGCGGCGCGATGGTGGCGCTGTCGGCGGTCGCGGTGCTGGTGGGCACGCTGGGGCGCTGGCAGATGACGCGGGTGACCAAGCGCTTGCAGGTGGAGCTGCGGCGGAAGGCGTTTGACCACGCGGTGCGGCTGCCGCTGCACCGGGTGCAGCACTACAAGAGCGGCGGGATGGCAAGCCTGCTGCGCGAGGACGCGGGGCTGGTGGGGGACCTGCTCTTCAGCATGATCTACAACCCGTGGCGGGCGATCATCACGCTGGTGGGCACGCTGTGCGTGCTGGCGTACACCGACTGGCGGTTCCTGCTGGGCGGGCTCTTGTGCATCCCGGCGGTGTGGGTAACGCACAAGACGTGGATCAGCCGGATCCGGCCGCTGTACCGTGATGCGAAGAACGTGCGGCAGAACATCGACGCGACGACGACGGAGGCGTTCGGCGGGCTGCGCGTGGTGCGCGGGTTCGCGCGGCAGCGGGCGGAGAGCACGCGGTTTGTGGTGTCGCAGCACCTCATGACGCGCATCGAGGTGCTGACGTGGTGGTGGAGCCGCATCGTGGACATCGCGTGGTCGGTGCTGATCCCGCTCGCGTCCGCGGCGGTGCTGGTGTACGGCGGGTCGCAGATCGTGAAGGGATCGCTCACGATCGGCGACCTCATGATGTTCTCCACGTACCTGCTCATGCTGCTGGGGCCGCTGGAGACCCTGATGCACACCGCGACCAACATTCAGAGCAACCTCGCGGCGTTTGACCGCGTGCTGGGCCTGCTCGACGAGGACGAGGAGTTTGCGGGCAAGCGTGGCGGGTTCGTGGTCTCTCGCGAGAACACGCGCGGCGAGGTGGGCATGGAGGGTGTGTGGTTCCAGTACCCTTTGCCGGCGGAGCGGGGCAAGGGCGCGGCGACCGCCGATCCATCCGCGCCCACGACCGACGACGGGGCCGCGCGGCCGTACGTGCTTGAGGAGATCAATCTGCGCGCCCGCGCGGGCGAGACCATCGCGCTGGTGGGGCCCAGCGGGTCGGGCAAGACGACGCTGTGCAACCTGGTCGCGAGGTTCTATGACCCGACACGGGGGCGGGTCACGCTGGACGGGCGCGACCTGAAGGACATCGATGTTTCTTCGTTCCGCACGCTGCTGGGCATCGTGGAGCAGGACGTCTTCCTGTTTGACGGCACGATCGCGGAGAACATCGCGTACGCGAGGATGGACGCAAGCGATGCGGAGATCACGGCCGCGGCGCGGGCGGCGAATGCGCACGACTTCATCGTGCAGCAGGAGAAGGGCTACCAGACTTTGATCGGCGAGCGTGGCGTGCGGCTGAGCGGCGGGCAGAAGCAGCGGATCGCGATCGCGCGGGCGGTGCTGGCGGACCCGCTGATCCTGATCCTGGACGAGGCGACGAGCAACCTTGACACGGAGAGTGAGCACCTGATCCAGCAGAGCCTGGCGGGGCTGATGCGTGAGCGGACGTGCTTTGTCATCGCCCACCGCCTGAGCACTGTGCGCAATGCCAGCCGGATCGTGGTGCTGGAGCACGGTCGGATCGTGGAGGTGGGGTCGCACGAGGACCTGATGCAGAGCCGCGGGATGTACGCGCACCTGGTGAGTTTGCAGATGGAGGGGCATGTCGCGGGCATGCCTGCGGACGAGCGGCCGCTTGGGACCCGTGTACCATGAGCGTGCAGCACGCTGCCTCTGTCGGCGGCGTGGCGCATGGGGTGGGACCATTCTCGAAGGAGTTGACCATGAAGATGCTTCGTTCGCTGGTTGTTGTGTCCGCCGCGGCCACCGTGCTTGCCCTGGGCGCCTGCCACGGCGGCCAGAAAGATGCCGGCGCGAGCGCAGGGCTGATGAACAGCCGGTGCCCGTTCAGCGGTGAGGCCGTGGACGCGAACGTGACCACCGACTACCAGGGCGGCAAGGTCGCGTTCTGCTGCAACGGCTGCAAGGGGAAGTGGGAGAAGGCGAGCGACCAGGCAAGGGCGGAGATGCTGAAGAAGGCGAAGTAAGCCTCGACGACCGGCCATTCTGACAACGCACCACGCCCGGCACATGCCGGGCGTGTTTCTTTGAGCTCTGAAGGAATTTCACTCGACGTCCGGCAGGACTCCGATCTTGTACGCATGAAGCGACCAACCGCGGCTGCCATCTCCACCCTCGCTGGAATCATGAACGCGGCACCAGCCCAGTGCGTGCAGTTTGATCCCTTAGGCACGATCCCGGTCAGCTCATCCAGGGTCCACCATTTGCACCCATGGGACGAGGACGGCCTTGGGCCATTGGACGAGAAGTTGGTCATCCTCGGTGACTTCGAGCGCATCGGCGAGCAGCCCATCCTGAGGGGTGCACTCTGGGACGGCCAGTCTTTCCAAGCGATGCCGAATTCTCCGTTCTTGGGAGGCCCGCGTAGGGTTCTGACATCCGATGGATCTTTGTATGCGGTCGGGGCGAACGCGTTGTGCAGAACATCAGTTCTCCTCTCCCGCTGGAATGGGGCAGCATGGGCCTCGGCGATCTCTTGCCCAACCGCAAACTTCGGGATCATGAGAGGGACCGTTTGGAACCAGCAGTTCGCCGTGATCACGTCTGAATCCACGCGCCGTGTGGGACTGTGGGATGGCGTGACGTTTCAACCCCTCGGGCAGTTCGAGGGAACTCCCAATGACATCGCGGCGGTCGGTGGCGATCTCTGCCTTACTACATACGCCCAAGCGCCGCTCAATTTTTTGAAACACGTGTACCGCTGGGCCCCTGATTCTGGCTGGGTTTTCGAAGGATCGTGGGCGACCCCGAATCATGCGCTGAACCTCAAGGTCGTCGGCAGCAACGTGCATGCCTTGGGCGATGGTTTCTTCGCAACTCGCGTGAATGGGGCGTGGCAGACGCGGTTTATCCCGCCTTCTCTGTGGGGCAGTTCGAACCGCCCGACCATCAACGACATTGCAGAGGCACCGGATGGTCTCTACGCCGTTGGCAGTCAGACCATCTGGAAGTTTGACGGTGCACAGTGGAGCCTCCCGGCGCAGCCGGCCCTGCGGTCGGGCTACTACTTCGCGGGCGCGTACTTCCAGAACAGCCTTGTCATCGGGGGCGACTTCGTCGCTGTTAACTCCCAAGGGCAGGTCCTCATGGACTGCATGATGAACAGCGGCAGTGGTTGGCAGCCGCTGCCACAGGAAGTCTCAAGCCCCATGAACTGGCTGAACGCAGGTCGGATGTCCGCCGCCGGTGACGGGCTGTATGTTTCCCCTTGCGGTCCGGACTCTGGGAGCACCTCGATCCGGGCATGTGGCCCGTGCCCCGGTTTCATGCTGGACGATCAATTGACAACTATTGTGCGCCGCAGTGGCGACACGTGGGAAGTGCCCGCACCGTCCGAGCCGTGCCGGATGCTCCTGCCCGAGACACTGGACGGTGCGCCGCTCTCCGTGTCCTGCGGGCCGTCCGCCGCTGCGTGCGATTACCCAAGGATCGACCGCCTTGCCAACGGCGATTGGGTGCCCGTTGCGTTCGGCGCATACCGCGATATCGCCGTCTTCAACGGGAACATCTACGACGTCGACCAACCTCCCAACGGTGTTGGCACCCTCGTCAGGCAGTGGAATGGCGCGGCGTGGGATGTGGTGGCATCCTCCACCGATACCGTCTTTGGAATTTTCGCCCGCCCCTCGCTGCAACTGCATGTCACTTCAGACGGATTCTTCATTTCCGATGTATCCGAGACACAGCCCGTCGCACGCATCGCGGTCGGCCCTCTCGTCCCGGCGGGTAGTAACCAGCCGAGCGGGACCAACGTCGTGGTGCTTGTCGTGGACGACCGCCTGGTCATGGCACTTTCACCTTCCATCGAACCCGAATCGACCGCCGTGTTTGACCTCGGACCGGACGGGTGGGTGCAGCGAGGGCGGTCAATTTCCGGGATGTTGCCACTGTCGATGACGGTACACGACGGCGACTTGTACGTAGGCGGTCAGATCACCAGTTGGGGAGGTGAACGGAACCTCTTGCTGCGCTGGTCCTCTGGAGGCTGGGACCAGCTCACCATGGGCGCCGGCACGAACGTTGTCGCACTTGCCAGCCAGGGTGGTGACCTGTACGCGCTCGGGAACTTCTCTGAATGGGACCTTACCAACACGTGGGGGGTCGTGCGGATTGTCGAACGCGATTGCTGCGACACTGTGGACTTCAACAGCGATTCCATGTACCCGGATACCTTCGACATCGAGGAGTTTCTCACGGCCTTCGGCGGGGGCGTGTGTTCCACAGGGCACTGCGGTGACCTGGACTTCAACAACGATGGCGTAAGCCCGGATTCCGCGGACATCGCGGCATTGCTTTCCGCGTTCTCGGGCGGGCCCTGCCCCTAGATGTACGCGTGCTACTTCGCCGCGCCCACCGCCGCGACCTGGGTCTGGGGTTCTTCGCTGGTGGGGCCGGGGTATTGGACGCGGACGTGGTGCATGGAGGTGAGGGAGCGGGCGATGGCGTCGGCGATGGTGGCGAGCTCCTTGAGGGTGAGTTCGCAGTCGTCGAACTGTCCGTCGCGGAGGCGGCGGTTGGCGATGTCGCGGACGAGGGACTCGATCTTGGCGGGCGTGGGCTCGCCGATGGCGCGGGCGGCGCTCTCGCAGGCGTCGGCGATCATGAGGATCGCGGCTTCCTTGGTGCGGGGGCGCGGGCCGGCGTAGCGGTACTCGTACTCGTCGGGGATCAGGTCCTCGGCGTCTTCTTCACCCTCGATGAGTGCGCGGGCCTGGGCCTGCTTCTTGGCGCGGTGGTAGAAGTACTCGACGAGGGTGGTGCCGTGGTGGCTCTCGATGAAGTGCTGGACCTTGGCGGGGAGGCGGAACTCGCGGGCGAGCTCCATGCCGTCCTTGACGTGCCCGACGACGATGAGGAGGCTCATGGCGGGGCTGAGCTTGTCGTGGCGGTTGGGGCCGCCCTGCTGGTTCTCGACGAAGTACTCGGGCTTGTTCATCTTGCCCACGTCGTGGTAAAGGGCACCGACGTAGGTGAGCAGGCTGTCGGCCCCGATGGCCTCGGCGGCGCTCTCGGAGAGGGCGGCGACGTTGAGCGAGTGGGTGTAGGTGCCCGGGGCGCGCATCTGGAGCTCGCGGAGGAGGGGCTGCTTGGGGTCCCTGAGTTCGCTGAGGGTGAGGCCGGTGGTGACGTTGAAGGCGCGCTCGATGAAGGGGAGCACGAAGAGGGTGAGCCCCCCCACCACGAGCGTGCCCGCGCCGGTGAGGAGGGCATCGGTCGTGAGTTCGCGGATGGATTCGCGGAGGATGGGCCTGTCGAGCAGGCCGAAGACGAGCGTGGCGAGCATGAGGCCAAGGCCGGTGAAGAGGCTGGTGCGGACGAGGCTGGTGCGGTCGCGGACTTCCTTGAGCGTGCTGACGACGCAGCCGACGCCGGTGGTGATGATCGCCATCATCTCCACGCCCTGCTGGAGGCAGAGGCAGACGAGGAGCCCGTGGAGGAGGGCGAAGGCGAGGGCGGTGCGGCGGTCGTAGCCGATCGCCAGGAGCACGGCGACAAAGACCGTGGGGAGCACCGCGACGGTCATCATGAACTGCGGGGCCAGGACGGCCCCGCCGCAGGCCGCGACCAGGAGCAGCAGGAGGACCACGGCAACGCCGACCATGCGTGCGGCGCGGCGCTTGATGCGGGGGGCGAAGAGGACGGAGTATCCGGCGAGGGCGGTGGTGACGCCCGCGCAGGCGAGGAACGTGGTGGCGTAGCCCAGCCAGCGCTGCCACCAGTCGAGTGACTTCTGGTATTCGGCGGCTTCGGCGCGGAGCAGGGCGGCCTGGGAACTGGTGAGTTCGTCGCCGCGCTCGTAGATGGTCTCGCCCCGCGCCGTGACGGTCATGACGGGCGCGACGGCGCCGGCGGCGGCGGTCTGGTCGCGGTTGGTGGCGGCGGCGTCGAAGGTGGCGGTCGCGCGGTGCTGGCGTTCCAGGCGTGCGACGACGAGGCCGCGGACACGCTGGGGGAAGCCGGCGGACTCCACGAGCGGGGTGACGGTGCGCCGCACGGCGGCGGGGTCGTCGGCGTTGACCAGTTCGTCGGTGCGGCCGATGAGGCTGACTTCCTGGCCCTGCTCGATGCCGGTGATGATGCGGATGCGGGCGGTGTCGAGCGTCTCACGCTGGTAGGTCTGGGAATCCAGCATCGGCCGGGTGCGGAGGAGCGAGCGGAGCGAGGCGACGTTCTGCTTCCAGAGGCGCGAGGAGACCTCGTCGCGGGCGATCATGCGGAGGGCGTCGAGCGATTCCTGGTCGAGCGTTCCGAAGCGGTCGATGATGGGCTGGGGCACGGCGGCTGCGTCGGTGACGTCCTGCACGGCGGCGGGGAGGTTGTCGATGGAGCCGACGAGGTCCTCGATCGCGCTGTCGTCGATGACGAAGACGCGGGGCGTGCGCATGCGCTCGCGCTCGCGCTGCTGGCGGGTCAGGGCCTCGTCGTAGGTCTCGATGCGGTCGACACGGACGAGGCGCGTGTCGTTCATCACGCGGTCGATGGGCGTGATGGGCTGGGAGCGGGACCAGACGGCAACGAAGGTGCACGCGACGGCGAAGAGGGCCGCGACGATGAGGCCGATGCCGAGCGTGGGCTGGGCGATGCCCTCGGCGAGGCGCGAGAGCGTGGGCAGGCCGCGGGCCTCGGCCTGGAAGGCGCGGCGGCGCTCATCGAGGCTGCGGCTGAGCAGCCCCGTGGTTCGGGACGTCAATCTGGAACCTTCACGGCTCATGGTGTCGGGGCGGATTCGCCCGCATCTTCCATCGACGTGTTCGCAGCGTCCGTTTCGGCGTTATCGGGCGGATTGCCGCGGCCGTGACGGGGTCCGGCGGGGCGTTTTTTGCGCGGGCGGTCGTCGGTGTCGTAGGCGGCGATGACGCGCTTCACGAGGTCGTGGCGCACGACGTCGGCCTTCTCGAAACCGACGAATGCGACGCCGTCGGTGCGGGCGAGGCGGCGGGCGGCGTCGATGAGGCCGCTCTCGGTGCCGTCCGGGAGGTCGGTCTGGGAGGGGTCGCCGGTCACGATCATCTTGCTGCCGTGGCCCATGCGGGTCAGGAACATCTTCATCTGGCCCTTGGTGGCGTTCTGGGCTTCGTCGAGGATGATGACGGACTGGTTGAGCGTGCGGCCGCGCATGAAGGCGAGGGGGCAGACCTCGATGACGTCGTTCTCCATGAAGCGTCGCGCGGTGGCGAAGTCCATCATGTCGTTCAGGGCGTCGAAGAGTGGCCGCAGGTAGGGGTTGACCTTCTCGCGGAGGTCGCCGGGGAGGTAGCCGAGCTTTTCGCCGGCCTCGACGGCGGGGCGGGTGAGGACGAGGCGTTTGACGCGCCCCGAGCGGAGCATGTGCACGGCGGCCGCGACGGCGAGGTAGGTCTTGCCGGTGCCCGCGGGGCCGAGCCCGAAGGTGAGGTCAAAATCACGGATGGCGCGGAGGTAGGTTTCCTGGTTGGGCGTGCGGGCCCGGACGGGCTTGCCGCCGACGTAGACGTTCAGGCGGTCGCCCCAATCGTCGGCTGCGCCGAATTCTTCTTCATAGTGCGCGGCGTCCTCGGCTTCTCGTCCCCAGCCTTGGTCGCGGGGGCTGCCGCGGGGGTGCTCTCCGTCCTTCTTGGGGTGCTGCCGCACTCGGGAGACGGCCCCGGCCTCCTCAGTGATGAGGTCCAAGACCTGTTGGCGATCGAGGGGTGCGTTGGATTCGGCGGCGTCGATCAGCGCATCAATGACGCGCCGCGCGGCGTGGACGCCGCCCGCCGCGCCGCTGAGGGAGACCCTACCGTCGCGTGCGGCGACGCGGACCCCGAGCGCTTCGCGGATGAGTTTGAGGTTGCGGTCGGCCGAGCCGACGACCGCCGTGCGATCCGCCCCGGAGGGCACTTTGACCGTGACTTCCACTGCAATGTTGCTCCAGCAAGCCCGCCCGACTCGCCCAACCGGGCATCGGCGACCTCAACAGGCATTGGTCCAAGACTTTAGGTGTTGGCGTGACCCGGGCCTAGTGCGGGCGTGCGTTTATTTTCTGTGTTTGTTCGGTATTTTATACCCCATGTTTGGGTGTTCATCAGGCGGGACTTCGTTCCTGGCGCCAGCGGAGCGGTCGCTCGCAACCGGGGACTGGGACGACATTCGGGCGGCGGTGGAGGCCGGAGCCCGGGCAGCGGAGATGGCGGTGGTGAGTTCCAGCGAGAGCAACGACGGGCGGACGAAGACGTACCAGTTGGTCACGGTGACTGACGAGCCAGCGGAGGTGGTTGCCCGGGTTCGGGGTGGTGCGGACATGTCCAGCACCAGGTCTTGGGGCGCCGCGGGCGGCGCGGGACCGATTGAGATCTCGGCCAGCGTCGGCCGTTTCGGGGATGTGGAGCGGGAACGGAAGCTGCTGAAAGCGATCCGGCAGCGGCTCGAGCAACTCTCGGGCGTCGATTCGGCACCGCTGCCCGAGGACGTCCGCGACCTGCTGCGTTAGAAGATGAGGAACGCATGACCAGCACCACGGCAATGCCTTCGACGACACAGGTCCCGGTGCACCGGGTCATTCCCTACGCCCATGTCGCGGACGTGCAGGCGTCCTTGGACTTCTATGCGCTGCTCGGCTTTGTGCCGGGGAACACGCAGCGCAACCACGCGGGGAAGATTGTGTGGGCGTGGGCGCAGTCGGAGCACCCGAAGGCGGGCCTCACGCCCGCGCCGATCATGTTCGCCCAGGCGAGCGGGCCGGTGAACCCGACGGAGCAGGCGGTGCTGTTCTACATGCACTGCCGCAACGTGGGTGCGCCGCGGGCGCA
>DATAKA010000091.1:0-6909 GCA_036261855.1 Phycisphaerales bacterium
GACGACCAAGGTCATCGACACCCTTGCCGACGCGTGCCTGCGGGTGGTCGTGCTCATCATGAGGCTCGCGCCGTTGGCGGTGTTTGTGCTCTCGGCGATCCTGGTCGCGAACCTCGGGCTGGGCGTGGTGCGGGCGATGGCCGTGTTTGTCGTTGCGACCGCCGGAGGGCTTGCCCTCATCTTGTTCGTGCAGTACCCGCTCGTGATGTGGCTGCTGACGCCCGCAGGGCACAAGATGCGGCCCCTGGAGTTCTTCCGGGCCATGGGTCCGGCCATGACATTGGCGTTCTCGAGTTCATCCTCCGCGGCGACCATGCCGGTGACCATGGAGTGCTGCGACACCCTGCGCGTGCCGCGGAAGGTGAGCGGCTTCGTCGTGCCGCTGGGCACCACGATCAACATGGACGGCACGGCGCTCTACCAGGTGATGTGCGTGACGTTCCTGGCCCAGTTGTACGGCATCCCGCTCTCGATGGGCGACCACGTCACCATCGCGTTCATGGCAATCTTGGTCGCCATCGGCTCGCCCGGCCTGCCGGGGGCGAGCATCGTGCTGATGGTCTTCATCCTGGAGGCGTTCAAGATCCCGCTCGAAGGCATCGCGATCATCCTCGCGACCGACCGCATCCTGGACATGTGCCGGACCGTGATCAATGTCGCGGGCGATGCATGCGCGGCTGTGGTGGTGGCTGGGAAAGAGCGGACCGGCCAGCGGTGATAGTCTGCATGACACCAGACCAGATCTTGCTGGAATCCTGGTCACTATTGTTGACGATCCGCACCATGTTTGCATCATGGGGATTCGTTTGACGACTGCTGCTTACGCTTAATACGAGTACTCAGAATCCAACTCAATACCATCCACGCCGTATACACGAGTGCATAAGAGCACAGAATCACCGCGATTCCGCCGATGGCCACACGCATGGGCGAGTGAATCCATCCACTTCCGCTCGATGCTGCCGCGGACCCTATGGCAAACACCAGGAGGAGCCATTCGATAGCCAGCATGAGGCTAACGCCGCTCGACGTCGGGCGCTTCCCGTTGCGAGCGTCATTGAAAAATGCAATCAGCGATGCCACATTCCAAAGCAACTTGAGCATTAACAAGACGAGGATGCACCATGTAACGATTGTCACAGGACACTCCGGTCATTGTGCAAAGCGAACATCAGACTGTCACTCGGTTCTCGTTTGTGCAATTGACAAATCCCTGCAATACGAGGACTGCAAAGGACGATTCGACGCTACACCTTCGGCGGCGCGATGCTCTGCACGTGCACGTCCTTGAGTTGCACGTCCGGCACATAACTCGGGGCCCGCGTCATCAGATCGCTGCCGATCTGCGTCTTAGGGAATGCGATCACATCGCGGATGTTGTCGGTGCCGATAAAGTTCATGACCAGCCGGTCCAGCCCGAACGCCACGCCCGCGTGCGGAGGCGCGCCGAAAGACAACGCCTCCAGCAGGAATGAGAACTTCTCTTTCGCCTGTTCGGGCGTCATGCCCAGCAGCTTGAAGACCTTGCTCTGCACCGCGCGGTCGTGGATGCGCACGCTGCCGCCCGCGATCTCCTGCCCGTTGAGCACCACGTCGTAGCCCGCGCTCACGATGCCCTCGATCGTCACCTCGTCGTCGACATCCGCGTCCAGGAACGCCTGCATCTGGTCGTCGCGCGGGCTGGTGAACGGGTGGTGCATCGCCACCCACTTGCCCGTTTCCTTGTTCTTCTCGAACATCGGGAAGTCCACAACCCACAGGAAGTTCCACGGCCCACCTTCCGCGCCGGGCTTGGGGACCATGCCCATGTCGCGGGCGACCTTCTGCCGGAGTTCACCGATGGCCTTGGTCGCCACGCTGTACGTGTCGGCCACGAAGAGCACGGTGTCGCCCACCTGCGCACCCATGAGCGCCAGGAACTCGGCCTTGAGCGGCTCCAGGAACTTCGCGATGCCCGTGTCAAGTTTCGGCGAGCCGTCCTCACCCTTGATGACCTTCACCACGGCCACACCGCCCGCGCCGAAGCCCTTCACGAACTCGGTGTACCCGTCCGTGATCTTGCGCGTCAGTTTCTCCGCGCCGCCGGGCACGCGGATGGCCTTCACGACGCCCTTCTTGCTGTAGAACCGCGGCCGGTCGGCACCCTTCTCCAGCACGCTCTTGAAGACGCCAAAGTCCATCTTGGCCGCGAACTCGCTGATGTCCTTGATCTTGAGGTCGTACCGCGTGTCGGGCCGGTCGATGCCGTAGTCCTCCATGGCCGTGCGGTAGTCCATGCGTTGCATGGGCGGCACGTTGATGCCCGCGACCTCGCCCCACAGCCGCCGCACGAAGCCCTCCATCATGGTCATGATCTGCTCGCGCCGCACGAACGACATTTCCAGGTCGATCTGCGTGAACTCCGCCTGGCGGTCCGCGCGAGGGTCCTCGTCGCGGAAGCACCGGCAGATCTGCATGTAGCGGTCGCAGCCGCTCACCATCAGGATCTGCTTGAAGAGCTGGGGAGACTGCGGCAGCGCGTAGAACGTCCCCGCGACGTGCCGGCTGGGCACCAGGAACTCGCGGGCGCCCTCGGGCGTGCTCTTGTACAGGATGGGCGTCTCGATCTCAAGGAAGCCGTTCTCGTCGAAGTACTTCCGCGTGGACTGGTAGATCTTGTGGCGTGTCGTGAGGATGCGCTGCATGCTGGGGCGGCGCAGGTCAATGTACCGGTGCGTCAGCCGCAGCTCCTCATTGGGCAGCTTGATCTTGCCGTCCTGCGTCGGGTCCTCGGGCAGGAAGGGCGGGTTGTCGGTCTTCGCCAGCACCTCCAGCGTGCCCACGACCACCTCCACCTTGCCGGTCGCGAGCTTGGGGTTCTCGCCACCGATGCGCACGCGGACCGTGCCCTCCACGGCGATCACGTCCTCGTTACGCAGCTTGTCCGCCGCCTCCATGATGGCGGGCGTTTTCGTCATCTCTTCCTTGTCGAAGACGAGCTGCGTCAGGCCGTAGCGGTCGCGCAGGTCGATGAAGATCAGGTCGCCGTGGTCGCGGTACGAGTTGACCCAGCCGTTCAAACGAACCGTCTGGCCAACATTGGACTCACGGACTTCGCCGCAGGTGTGCGAGCGGATCAGCATGGCAATCTCCTTCCGACAACCCGGTGGACAGCCGGGGCCGGTGGTGTGGGGTGCAAGTTCGGTCGAGCCGAGTATAGCTGTGGGCCGTGGGCACGCTGCGGGGCCGCCCGATCTACCCTCGCCGATGCTCCCCACGTTCCCGCGGCTTCTGCAACGGCTCGGCGCGTGGGGCGCGCTCGCGCTCGCGGCCGGTGCGCTGGCGTGGATGACCGCGCGGGGCTGGTCCCGGGCCGCAAATCCAACCGCCGACTTCTTCGACTTCTTCTGGGCAGCGCAGGCAATCCGTGATGGAACGCCCGTCGCCACCAGCGGCGAAGGCGGCTACCTCTACCCGCCCCTGCTCGCGACACTGCTGCTCCCGCTCACTTCGCTGAAGGATCACCACGCCGCTCGCGTCTGGCTGCTGCTCATGGCGGCCCTCACCGCCGCCAGCGTCTGGATGTTCGGCCGTGATCTCGCCCGAAAGCTGAGTGGCACGCCGCGCCTCACCGCCATCGCGTGCTCGGCCCTCGGGTTCCTGCTGCTCGCGGACAACTTTCGCGCCGAGGCGGAGTGGGCCAACTGCAACAACCTGATCATCGTGCTGCTCGTGGGCGCGTTCGCGTGCGCGGGCAGACGCCCCACGCTGTGCGGCGCCCTTCTCGGGGCCGCGGCGGCCCTCAAGTACACGCCCATCATCTTCCTAGCGTACTTCCTGGTGCGCCGCCGCTGGACGGAGGCCGCATGGATGACCGGCACGCTGCTCGCGCTGCTGATCGCCCCCGCGCTCGTCCTTGGCTGGCAGCAGAACCTGGATGCCCTCGCGAACGCCTCCGGCGGCATCGCCCACATGCTGGGCGCCGCTCCGCCCAACGCCACAAACCCAAACTTCAACCCGATCGAAGCGGACTACTCGTGGAGCATCCCCAGCGGCATGGCACGCATCGCGATGCACCGGCAGGAGAGCCGCGCGGCATGGGTGCTGGGCGGGAGTGCCCTTGCCGTCATCGTTCTCGCACTGATCTCATGGACCGCGTACCGACGGGCAGGCCAAGCCTTCTGGGTGCGTGGCCCGCGCACCGACGACGCACAGCGGCCATGGCTCGTGCTTGTCGAACTCACCGCAACGCTGGGCCTGATGGTCGCCCTGAGCCCTCAGACCACCAAGCGTCACTTCAACTACTTGCTGCCGCTCACCGCCATGCTCGCCGCAATCGCAGTCATGCGCACCGGACCGGCGCGCTGGTGGAGCATCGCTGGCATCGCCGCGGTGTGGTTCCTCTCCGCGCCCATGGTGAACATCCCCGCCGTGCGCCCGTTCATCGACGGCACGTGGAAGTGGATCGGCGGCCCGGGAATCGGTGTCGTAGTAGCGTGCGCGTTGCTGATAGTGGCCGCTTCTACGCCGCCTTGCGACCACTCACCGCCACACGCTCGTGCAGCATCGCCCCAATGACCGCATCGAGCACGGTCGTCCAAGCGGCGTGCAGCGCATCCGACCAGTCATCGCCCGCAAGCCGCGCCATCGCCACGATGAACTCGTCTCGCAGGATCGCCATGTGCAGCGGCGTCACACCCGCAACAGCCGCACGCTTGCCCAGCACGCTCAGGCCTGGCTCCAGAGTCTGGAAGTTGTGGAGGTTGTCCACCACCTGCTCCAGCGTGGCAAACCAACGTGCATGCCACACGCTGGTATCCACCGGCAGCCGCGACCGGACGCCTGGATGGTTATCGGCAACCTGCCGCACAGTCTGCGCGATGAGGGCCGCCCCGCACGGGCGGAACCAGTCAAGGCTGCTGCGGACACTGTGCACGTGGATGCGGTTCATGGGACGTTGTCCCGTGGGCACCGGCAACACGCCCATGCACACGCGAACCGCAAGGTCGTGTCTTCATGCCCCACACTTCAATCGGCGCGCCCTCCCAGGCCGTACTCGGACCACCGCGAAGCCACCCGCGACCGCACATCTTCGCTGACCCGCAGCACCGGCGGGAACTTCCGCACCGGCAGGCCCTGCCGACCAACTCCCTCCTTCTTGGGAGTCGCATCAAAGGCAACCCGCCGACCGCACTTGCTCACGAACCTGTCCCGCTCCGGGCACGCGTTCGCGAGCCAGTGGAACAGCACGCTGTCCACCGTGAACTCGGCATCCTGCCCCACCACGATGGTCCACCGCGGCACTTCCACTTCGTTGGGCAGAGCACCCAGCGCCGTGATCACGTCATGCCCGGGGTTCTCGCCGCCGGCCCACACCAGGAGCCACCAACCACCCAGCTCCGCTGGCACCGTTGCGCGAACCACGCCCTGCACCTGCGCTGCCCGAGCCTCACAGTCTTTGGCCGCGTCCCCAAGCACCGGGCCAATGTCACCGGTCGCGCACAACTCTTCGGCCAACGGTGTCATGGTCCGGTGCAGTTCCGCGGCCTCAGTCTTCCGCGTCGCGTCCAGCCCCATCTTGAAGCCCGCCCCAAGGAACGGCGCGGCGTGATCCAGAATGTCCAGCGGTCCGCGCACCATCTCGATGTCCCGCCCAGGCAGGCACCGCTCCCCCACCGCCCGCAGCACGGCGCGCGCATCGTGCACGTTGACATCATCGTCCACCACGATCACGCACTTGGTCCACGCCATCTGCCCCGCGCCCCACACGCTGTGCATCAGCCGCCGCGCGTGCAGCGGGTACGCCTTCTTCACCCGCACCGCCGCGCAGTTGTGGAATGCGCCGAACATGGGCAGGTCGTAGTCCTCGATGTCCGGCACGATGGTCTTGAGGAGCGGCAGGAAAATGCGCTCCGTCGCCTTGCCCATGAAGTAGTCTTCCTGCGGCGGCAGGCCCACCACCGTCGTCGGATACACCGCGTTCCGCCGGTGCGTGATCGCCGTCACCGTGAGCAGCGGGTACCGGTCCGGCAGGGAGTAAAACCCCGTGTGATCTCCAAAGGGCCCCTCGAACACCGCGCCCGGCCCCAAGGGTTCGCGCCCCGGCTCCCACCCCACGCCACCCGCCTCGTGGCTGACAAAGCCCTCGATCACGATCTCCGCGTTCGCCGGCACCCACAGCGGCACCGTCACCCCGCGCACCATCTCGATCCCGCGCCCGTTCAGGAACCCTGCGAGTAGCAACTCGCTGATGCCCGGCGGCAGCGGCGCTGTCGCGGCATACGGCAGCACGCTCTCGCCCCCCAGCACGATGGCCACCGGCATCGGCTTGCCCAGTTTCTTCCACGAGCGCCAGTGCCGCGCACCATCATGGTGCATGTGCCAATGCATCGCCATCGTGCGTGAGCCCAGCAACTGCACGCGGTACATCCCGATGTTGTGGCTCGCCGGACGTTCCTCGTGCGCATCGTCCGCGTGCACGGTGTGGATACCCGCCAGCGTGATATACCGCCCGCGAAAGTCGCGTTCCCACGTCTCCCCGCGCTCCAGCCCCGGCACGCCGTCGTTCACGCCGCGCGGATATCCGACTGCCTCAATGTCACCATCCAGCGGCCAGCACCGGATGATCGGCAGCCGCGTCAGATCAATCTGGTCGCCAGTCTTGAGTACCTCTTGGCAGCCACCCCGCCCGCCGCGCCGCTTGGGCGGGATCGATAGCAGCGGCAGGAACTCCCGCCCTTTCCGCAGCATGTCGCTCATCGACCGCGGGAACTCCGGCTTTACCAGCGAACCGATCTTGGCCGCGAGCCCCTCCAGCCCACCGGCCACCCGCCCCCCCTCCGCGCACCCCAGCGCCATCTCGATGCGCCGGTAACTGCCCAGCGAGTTGATCAGCAGCGGGAAGTCACTCCCCTCGACGTTCTCAAACAG
>DATAKA010000067.1:0-5814 GCA_036261855.1 Phycisphaerales bacterium
ACCCACCAATCGCGTCGGTGCCATGTGTCGTTGCTGATCTTGATTCCAAGTCCGTATGCCAACGCGTGCGTTGCAATCGCGACGATGCCTATGGCAACGCACCAGACGAGGACGAGGCGGCCCATGGCATCGATCATCGGCATGGGGCACTTTAGTTTGCGTCCTCGATGGGCTTGATCGCGGGGCTCGCGGCGCCCCTCGCAACGGACGTGCGCCGGGGCGGCGGGGGGAAGCGAGGGAGCGAGGAGCGAGAGAGCGAGAGAGCAATTAGCGAGAAGGGGAGATACGGCGCGGGGCGGAAAGGAATGGTGGTCGGCGTGTGGAGCGGTCGCGGGGAGAGGGATGTTCTGTGCGTTGAGTCAAGCCGCCGTACGGTTTGGCCATGGACGCCACAGGAATTTCCATGAGGCACGTGCAGGACTCTCGCGAGGGCGAGCGCGGTCTGCGATGCCTTGGGGCGTGGTGTCTGGGCGTGGCCGTGGTGATGACTTTGGCTGGCTGCGGCGTCGAGGGTGCGGACCAGTGGGGCGCCGTGGACTGGCTCCATCAAGGGGGCGCGGACGAGTATGCCCGGGAGCAGTCGGGCACCGATCAGTTCCTCGGTGATGTCGCACGACCGAATCGGTAGTTTGCGGGTTCTCGCTTGGTTTTGGCTTGTTGATTGGCGGGCGTGCGAAGCTGGCGCAGTGCAGGTTCAGGGTGCGGCGTTGACGCCGGTCCAGACGAGGCGGAGGGCGTCGCCGGCGCCGACGAGGCTTTCGCCGGCGATGATGCCGGCGCAGATGGTGACGAGGAAGCGTTTGGTCCACTCGGGGTAGGCCGTGGTGAGGGCGAGCGCAGCGCAGCCGCCGATGAACATCGAGATGCTGTTGTTGGCGGGGATGACGAACGCGAGGCCGAGGGCGGCGGCGCTGGGGATGTAGGGCTTGGCCTTGGGCAGGAACTTCTCCAGCACGGGCAGGAGGACGCCCAGCGCGGCGGCGATGGCCATGGCGGGGAGCACGCCCCTGGGCAGGCTGTCGATGCCGTTCCTGAAGACCTCGGCGACGGCTTTCCACTGCGCCACGGCGGGCGCGGGCCATTCATCTGTCAACAGCATCGTCTTGGGGTCGGGCACGAGCACGAGGTAGAAGTAGCCGCCCACGGCAGCGCCGACGACGGAGCCCAAAATCTGGCCGATGACCTGCTTGCGCGCGATGCCGCCGAGGATCGCGCCGCACTTGAGGTCGTGCATGAGGTCTGCGCTCTGGCTGGCCGCGCCGGCGGTGATGCTGGCGGACATGAGGTTGGCCGCGGCGTTGCTGGGCATGATGCCTGCGAAGACGAGCTGCGTGACCTTGCCCATTGCCCCCACGGGGTTGACGTTGGTCTCGCCGGAGACGCGTGTCGCGACGACGGAGAGGGCGAAGGAGAGGAGCACGGCGATGACGGCGGCCCACCACGCGATGCCGAAGAACCAGGTCTGCAGGATGACGGCGGCGATGAGGGCGAGGGTGAGGGAGAAGAGGAACCAGGGGCGGGAGACCTCGCCGGTGTCGGTGGTCTCGGCCTTGGATGGACCGGCGGGGCGGAAGGAGCGCACGATGGCGGGCGCGGAGAAGGAGAACGAGACGAGCGACGCCACGACCATGAGCGTGACGCCGGGCCAGAGCAGCCATTCCTTGATGGGCCCGCTCGACGCGGGCACCATGCCGCTGTTCACGATGCCCACGCCGATGACGGGGTACGCGAGGATGGCCCCGAGCATGATGGACCAGGATGCGCGGAAGCCGATGAGCCCCCCCACCGCGACCATGAGGAGCGTGGGGTCCAGCGAGACCGAGTAGGTCGCGGCGGGTGAGCCGTTGATGGTGAGGCCGAAGCTGGAGCGTTTGATCCAGGCGAGCAGCTCGGCGACCTTGATGCCGCCGCCGGCGAGCGCGCCCAGGCCCAGGAGGCCGACGCGCTTCATGGCTTCCGCGCCGGTGTTGTACACCTCGCGGAGTGTTTCAGCGCAGGCCATGCCGCCGGGGAAGGGGAGTTTGTCGCGGATGACCATCTGGCGGCGCAGGCCCATCGCGACGGCGATGCCGACGAAGCAGACGGTGCTGATCCACAGGAACAATTGCCACCAGGGGAACGTGGTGCCGTCGAGCATCGTGAGGGCGGGGATGGCGGAGACCAATCCCGCGCTGCTCACCGCGCCGGCGGCGGAGACGGCGGACTGGTTGACGTTGTTCTCGAGGCGGTTGATGTTCTTGACGCGGCCGACACTGACCTTGCTGACGACGAACCAGAACGCGAACGCGAGGAGGATGCCCGTGATGGACATGTTGAGGCCCCAGCCGATCTTGAGGCCCGTGTAGACGTTGCAGACGCAGAGGAGGCCGCCCAAGGTCATTCCGGTGAGGGCGGACTTGAGGGTGAGCTGGGGCGTGACAAAGTCCACGGGGACTTCGGTGGGGGCAGGGGGTTCGGGGCTGATGGGGGGCGTGGGGGCGGGGGCAGATGTCGGGGCGTGCGGGTTGGTCACGGGGGACTCCTGCGCACGGGGAAGCGCCGGCGGGGAGCCGGGAGAAGCCGTGCGGGCGGAGCGTACGGGTGGAGTGGGTGCTCGGTTCCGCGGCTCTCGTCCGCCCAAGGGGCGGAGATGTTGCACGCTGGTGGTTTCGAGGGGCTTGCTCGCAGGGCCTCGCCGCGCCCCTCGCAACGGTCGTGCGCCGGGGCGGCGGGAAGTATCGCCAGTTCGGGAAGGAACGCTGAGTGACGGATGCAACCGTCGTGAAGCGCGGCGCGCCACCGGGCGCGCGGTGTCGCGGTGACGCCCGCCGTCCGGTGATCGTCGGCCCGCCGCGGCTTGGGCTGCACCCGAAAGTGCGATCCGGGCCCATCAGGCGGGCTCAACGCGCACTTTTAGCATTTTCGTGCCCACATCAGGAGCTGTAGTGCCCACCATTGCTTCTGTGGTGCCGACGTTTGCTCTGATGCTGCCCACAAAAACTGTCTTTGTGCCCACGTTTGTTCCTGTTGTCCGCACCATTGTCCCGAACCTGTCCACGTTTGCTCCGATGGTGGGCAGGTTTGCTCTGATCGTGGGCGGGATCCGGCTTCACGCGGACGGCGGGGAAGGGCTCGCCGCCCTTCCCCCGGCACCCCCATCCGGCTTCGTTGAACGCTTCGTGAGCTGGTACGCTTTGTACATGCGGCCGCACCCCAAAGTTCGCATGCTGGTCAAGTGGGGTGGCCTGGCGCTCATTGCTGTGCTTGCAGCGTTATGGTGGGTCAGTCTCCGGAAGCTCGTTGTGTACCGCACTGCTCCGGATGGACTGTGGGTGGGAATCAGCGAGGGTCGCATCGCAGCATTGACTCCACCTCAGGCGATGTCGTCTGGACAAGGCCCGGGCGGTCATTGGGTGGTTGGCGACCTGTGGTCACGGACTGAGTGGGCGTTTCGATATGCGTGGAATCAGAACGACATCAGGATCCACATCCCATTCTGGTTTCTCATTGTCACTGCGACGATTCCCACGGCCATTGCCTGGCACCTCGACTTAGTCGCTCGCCGCCGGGCACACGCCGGCCTCTCGTGCGCTCACTGTCATTATTCACTCGCGGGCCTTGCGTTGGGCTTGCCATGTCCCGAGTGTGGATCAGTCGTGAAACGGGAAGGCGGTGCCGGGGGAAACCGCTGAGGTTTCCCCGGCGTCTGGGGCTTAGAGGCGGGTGGCACGCCCTGAGATACTTGCACCGGTTCCCGGTGCGGGAGGGGTAGGTTGGGCAGCGTTCCGGGGGTGCCGCGTTGCGGCTACCCCCGGCTATGAACTTCCAGCCCTTCGGGCTGATGCATGGAGCCAGGTGGCCTGAACCTCGTGCCCGTGACCTCGGCTGTGCGAGGTCGCGGCTGTGGCAGGACGAACGCCCAACCCCTGACCTCGCCCCCCGCCCCCCGCCGCCAGCGCCCGCGAGGTCAGGGCCACGAGGGTGCCGGCCACCCGCCCCAATAGAATGGCCCGTGCGCGACTTGCGCTGCCGCCGGTCGCGGCCTGGGGACGCGGAGCGGGAGAGGAAGGAGCATCGCATGGCCGGTGCAAGGAAACGTCGGCGCGTGGTGTTGCCCGGCAACACGGTGGTGCCGGTCGCGGGCAAGGACGCTGGACCCGAGAAGCGAACCCGCGCGTCACGCGGCGGCGGCCGACTTCGCGCTGCGGTCGGGGCGGACCGCGCGACCAAGGGCCGCGCGAAGAAGAAAGCCGCCGCGAGCGCGGAGCCGAACGGTGCACTCGCCCGGGCGCTTTCGAGTTGGGAGAACGAGGGGGGCCGAACCGCGCCCAAGGCAGGAGCACAGAAGCGATCCTCGTCGTCGAAACGCCGACGATGATCAGGCAGGCGGCACGGTGCCTGCAAAGGGAAGGGGTGTGCCGCCCCCCGAAGAAACCGCTGAGGTTTCCCCCCGGCGTCAGCGGTCCGTCAGCCACCATCGCGACGAGGCGAGGAAGAGGGGTGAAGCAGCGGTAGCCCCCTCCGCCGCCCAGAGCGGCGGCACCTCCCCCTGCGGGGAGGTTGGGGGTGGGGGTGCATCACAGGTTGCCGCGCTTCTCCTGCTCCAGCTCCAGCGCCTCGAAGAGGGCCTTGAAGTTGCCCTTGCCGAAGGCCTGGCTGCCGCGGCGGCAGATGATCTCGAAGAAGAGCGTGGGGCGGTCCTGGAGCGGCTTGGTGAAGAGTTGGAGGAGGTAGCCCTCGTCGTCGGCGTCGACGAGGATGCCGAGTTCGCGCACCTTCTGGTGGTCTTCCTTCACCGTCTTGCCGGCCTGGGCGAGCATGGGCTCGATGCGCTTCCAGACCTGGTCGTAGTAGGCATCCGGGATCGTGAGGAAGTCCACGCCGCGGCTGCGCAGGGCGGCGATCGAGTGCAGCTCGTCGTCGGTGCGCAGGGCGAGGTGCTGCACGCCGGGGGTGTTGTTGTGCCAGTCGAGGTACTCCTGCACCTGGCTCTTCTTCTTGCCGGGGGCGGGCTCGTTGATGGGCATCTTGATGAGGCCCTGGCCGCTGGCCATGACCTTGGACATGAGGGCGGAGTAGTCGGTGGCGATGTCCTTGTCGTCGAAGGACATGAACATCTTGAAGCCCAGCACGTCCTCGTAGAACTTCACCCAGTGGTTCATCTTGCCGAGCTCGACGTTGCCGACGAGGTGGTCGGTGTACTTGAGGCCGCAGGGGTTCCGGGCGTTGAAGTCGTTGAGGTTCTTGAAGAGTTTGGTCTGCTGGAAGCCGGGCATGAATGCACCGGTGCCCGTGCCGTGGGCCTGCTTGATGGTGGGCAGGGCGTACGTCGAATTGTCAGTCGGGCGCTGGACGAAGGAGTGGATGACCTCGCCGTAGGTCTTGATGGCGGCGGTGATGACCGTCCCCCCACTGCCGTGCGTGTCCTTGTGCTCGGTGGGCTCCTGGGCGCTGGTGCCGCCGTTCTTGATCGCCTGCTTCCACGCGGCCTCGGCGTTGTGGACTGTGAAGGCGACGTCCTTCACGCCGTCGCCGTAGAGGGCGACGTGGCGCGAGGCCGGGTGGTCTTTGGTCAGGCCGCTGGTGAGGACAAAGCGGATGTTGCCCTGGGTGAGGTAGTAGTGGGCGGAGTCGCGGCTGCCGGTGGTCTGGTCGCTGACCTGCTCGCAGGTGAAGCCGAAGCAGTGGGCGTAGAAGTAGGCGGCCTGCTTGGCGTTGCCGCAGTAAAAGCGGACGTGGTCCACGTCAATGAGCGTCAGAGGATCGGTGGAAGGGGCGAGGGGGGCGGAGGGCTTGTGGGAGAGGGTGGTCATGGGAAAGACTCCAAAGCGAAAA
>DATAKA010000102.1:0-6115 GCA_036261855.1 Phycisphaerales bacterium
GACGAACCTCGACGTGTACTCCAACGGCACGCTTTACAGCCGCGTGGTGAAGGTGAATGACGAGGACTGGTACCGCATCACAGTGCCGCCGTTTGGCACCGTGAACTTCCACACCAACTTTGTGCACGCGGACGGCGACATCGACATGTACATCCACGATGCCTGCGGGGGCGTGCTCGCGTCATCGACGGGCACAACAGACAACGAGAACATCTCGTGGACCAACCCCAACAACTTCGCACGCGACATCCGCCTGCGCGTCTTCCTCTACAATGACACGCGCAACATCTACTACCTCGACTTCTCCCGCTACGGCGTTTCCGCCCCCGGCAACGATACCTGCTCAAGCCCCACGCCTGTCACGGTTGGCAATGACTACTTCGGGACCACCTTCGCGGCCAACGCCAACGGTGCCGCGAGTTGCGGCAGTTCCAACGCTTCCCCGGACGTGTACTACACCATCGTGCCGTCGTGCTCGCAGGACATCGTGATCGATACTTTCGGGAGCGCGTTCGATACGGTGCTGAGCGTGACGTACATCGTGTGCGGCAGTGCGGACCCGTGGGTCGAGTTTGACTGCAACGACGACGCGGCCGGAACGTACCAGTCGCAGGTCAGTTTCCCTGGCACGGCGGGAACCACCTACTACATCCGCGTCTCCGGCTACAACGGCGCATACGGCACTTTCAATCTCCATGTGCGTGGTGTGGCATCTGTTTACGACAGTTGTGCGAGCGCCCCGTACCTGGACTCCAACGGCGGTACAGCGATGTGGTCCAACTGCACCGCGTCCACCGACGGGCCGCCCGACGACATTTGCCTGGCGTTCGGCAGCAACCAGATCTACCGAGATATCTGGTACACGTTCGTCGCCCCGTGTGCCGGGACGATCGACCTCAACACGTTCGGGTCCAACTTTGACACCAAAATCGCCGTCTACGCGAACCCGGACAACTCCTACTGCCCGCCGGGTCCCAACTCCGCCCTTGTGTGCAACGACGACATCAACAGCGCCCTGGAGTCCCAGGTCGTCTTCAATACCGTCCCGGGCCAACGTTACATGTACCGTGTCGGATCCTACAGCGCTACCGCAACCACCAACCTGGGTCGTCTGACTGCCACGTTCACGCCCAACTGCGGGCCGGTCTGCGACTCGATTGACTACAACGCCGACGGCCTCTTCCCAGACACGCTGGACATCGACGACTTCCTAAGCGTCTTCAGCGGTGGCCCATGCTCCAACGACCCGGTGTGCGCGGACATCGACTTCAACAACGACGGGCTCTTCCCGGACACGTTGGATATCGACTCCCTGCTCAGTGTCTTCAGTGGCGGCCCCTGCCTCTAACGGACCGTGTCCATCCTCCGCACAGCACACCCTCCGGGACGGCACCCAACCTGCCGCGCCCGGAGGGTGTTTTCTTTGGCGACGGGACCCGCACCGGTGGCTACCATGGCACCGCAATGACGTCCACACTCACGCTTGCCACCACCGACCTCAAGTCGTACCTGCCGGTGTTCATCATCTGCCTGATGGCGATCTCGTTCGGCATTGCGAACGTGGTCGCCTCGCAGCTTGTGGGGCCACGCCGGGACGGCAAGGTGAAGGGGCAGTCGTACGAGAGCGGCATGAACCCCATCGGCACCGCACGCAAGCGGTTCAACGTGCGGTTCTACCTCATCGCGATGGTCTTTCTGGTGTTCGACGTCGAGGTTGTGTTTCTGTACCCCTGGGCTGTGACATTCCCGAACCTGCAGGCTGGCAGCCACGAAGGATTGATCTGGCTGGCACGCATCCTGTTTTTCCTGTTCACGACCGTGGTCGCGTACGTGTACGGCTACCGCAAGGGCGTGTTCAAGTTCGACTGACCGCTGTGCCGGAGTGACGTGCCGCCCGTGGAAGCAGCCGCGACCAATCCACCATCGGCAGTCATCGCAGCAGCGCAGGCGCGTTCCACGACCACGCCGCACCAGCTCCAACTGCACGGCCGGACCGCGTGTGCGGTCGTCGCGGCGATCTGCCTTGCGGTCATGGTGACCGCGTTCCTGCTGGAGCCTTCCAGCAAGGGCCACGCAACCCACACGCAGTTGGGCCTCCCTGCGTGCGGCTGGGCGACATTCTTTGACAAGCCCTGCCCCACCTGCGGCATGACGACGTCCTTCGCCCTCGCGGCCAAAGGGCGGTTCTGGACGGCTTTTCTGACCCAGCCCGCGGGCTTCCTGATCGCGCTGGGGACCTGCGCAACATTCTGGGCGGCCCTGCACGGTGCCGTGTTCGCCAGCCGCGTGGACCGCCTGGCCATGCCTCTCCTCCGGCCCCGGTGGTTGTGGACATTCGCAGGCATCCTCATGGCGGCGTGGGCGTACAAGATGCTGACGTGGCACTAGTTTCCACGCCAACACACACTGGTTGGTAGTTCCCTATGAAACGAACTCTCCTGCTGTTCCTTGCGTGCGTCACCCTCCTCCCGGGCTGCCAGCTTGTCGGCGGCATGATGGAGAACGCGCGGCGTGACTCCACGAAGGTGGTGGACGCCGAGTACGACGGCCTCGCGGGCAAGTCGTTCGCGGTGCTGGTTTCCGCTGACCGCGCCATTCAGGGGGAGCACCCTGGGCTCGTTGAACACCTGACGGATCGGGTGATCGATCGCTTGGCAGCACCGAGCAACAAGCCCAAGCCCGCGGGATACGTGCCCGCGGCGGACATCCTGCAGTACCAGTCGCGGCATCCTGACTGGGCGAGCAAGCCCTTCGACACGCTCGCCGAGGAGGTGGGCGGCGTGCAGCGGCTGGTGCTGGTGGAGGTGACCGAGTACCGCCTCAACGAAACCGGGAACGCGTACGAGTGGGATGGCGCGGCGAGCGGCAGCGTCCGCATCGTCGAGGTTGAAGGGGACGCGACCGACACGTTCGCGTTCGACAAGCTTGTCAGCGTGAAGTTCCCCGATAAGAAGGGCATCACGCCGGACCAGATATCACGATCGACCATGACAAGCGCGCTTGCCCTGCGGTTCATCGACAGGGTCACATGGAACTTCTACACCCACGACGAGCCGTACTACCCGGAGTACTGAGTCCCGGAGTACTAAGTCGCGGTCGTGCACGCTCCGTCACCGCCAACGCACGCGGCCGGTGAGGAGCCACCCCATGAACAGGAAGTTTGCGTAAAACGTGACCGGCGTGAAGGCGCACTTGGCAAGCAAGAACCCGGTGCCGGGGCGGGCGGCGATGCGGGCAACCTGGTCGAACCCCCACTGATGAAGATACTCCGACCCCGTTTGGGCAAGCGACTCTCCCAACGGGGTCAACAGCGCGATCACGAGCGATGCCGCCGGTACTGCCGCGGCCTGCCAGAGCATGTACGCGGCATACTTCCGACCACGCTGCGCGGGCTGGGCTTCAAAGACGTGCCGCACGGAAGCGAAGAAGACAAACGTGACAGCGCAGGCGGCGCCGGTGAGGTTTGCAACGAAGGGATGGGCGCCCAGTTCCCGCAGGACCACGGAGATGGAAAAGTCCATCGCGAGCCCGAGGCCGGAAACCACGCCAAACCTGCCGATGCGGGCGAAGCTCGCGGCCAACGCGGGCTTGAGGTTCAGCCCGTTCGAGGGACCATTCGGCTGGGTATGTTCCATGGGTCGCAACGGCACGGTGATCCTTGGGGAAAGGCTCAATATACTCCGCCGCCGCGGCGGCTGTCGGCACGAATCCCATGAACCTCGTCTTCTGCATGGCCGGCCTCTACCAGCGCTTCCGCAGCGCCGGGTATGCCACGCCCAAGTTTCTGCTGCCGTTCCGGGGGAAGACCACGCTGGAACACGTGGTGGGTGAAATCGTGCTCTCGCCGGGGGGGCGGGGGCAGTTTGGGTGCATCGTGTTTGTTGCGAATGAGCGGGACCGGGCTTTTTCGGCAGACATCCAGCGGGTGCTCGGCTCGCTTGCTCTCGGAAGCAGGGGAATCAAGACGCATGTGGCGTGGGTCCCGGATACCAAAGGGCAGGCGCACACTGCTTCGATCGGGGTTGATGAACTCGAGGACGCGATGGGCATCCCATCGCTCTCCGGCCCTGTGCTCTTCCACAATATCGACACGATCATCCGCGGACGGGACTTTCACGCTATCAGGATCGCGTTCGATTCCGGGGCGGATGGGTACATCGATTGCATCGACAGTGACGCACCGCAGTACTCGTATGTCGCAACGTCCTCTGAGCCCGGCATGCAGAGTGTCGCGGTCGAGATTCGTGAGAAGGTCGTGATCTCCAGGAACGCGACTACGGGTCTGTACGGCTTCCGCTCCGCCGCGGACTACCGCGCATGGGCGAAGGACGTCGACTATGCGAAGGAGTTCTACATCAGCGACGTGTACCGCGCCATGCTGCGACAGGGCCGCCGGATCGTGATCAACACGTCGCACGCCGGGCATGACACAATCATCGTGGGCACACCAGCGGAGTATGAAGCGTTGGCATCCCCTGCGGAAGTCGCCGCGGCCAAGACCCTGCCGCTCGGAGTGACGCCATGACGCGACACTCGCGGTCATGGGCTGTGCTGGTGGTTGCGGCGTTTCTTCTTGCCGGGGGGGCAATCGCCTTCGGGATGGCAAGGGCGATCACGGATCTGCAACGTGCGTGGGGCGGCCCGGTGTCCCCGTCCGGCTGGGCGGCCGTTATTGGCGCATGCTCCCTGTATGTGCTCGCACACCTGTTGCGCGCACTGCGCCTGGTCGTCATGATCCAGGACGAGCGTGTGGGACTTCGAGAGACGTTCACGGCCCACTTCGTGGCCGCCGGGGCGAGCCTGTTCATCCCGTTCAAGCTGGGAGAGGTGTTCCGCGTCGCCGAGGTGGCTCGGCTGCTGCGGTCGCCCGTTCGGGCCTTGCTCCTGGTGTGGTCGGAGCGCGTGCTTGACCTTCTTGCGATCACCGGCGCGATGCTGGTGGCGCTGATCTTCCGCAAAGATCTGTTCGAGAGTGCGGCCCTTGGAATCTTCCTGACGCTCGCGGTCGTTGCCGGCACGTTTGTTGCATTCCTGGTGATGCCCGAGCAGTTGGAGTCGGTCAAGCTCCTGCTGATCCGGCGGTACCGGGGGGCATGGAGCCTGAGCGCGGTGCGGGCGGTGGATGCGTCACAGAGGCTGCTGATGCACGCACCGGACGCGATGAAGCGGCGGCCCACGACATTGATTTCGCTGACGGCGATCATCTGGACGCTGGAAGTCGCGTCGCTCGCCCTGCTGTTGCCGGCCGCGGCTGGGGCGATTGGGGCGACCCTCTCGGCAACGGCGTTCTTCTTCTCTCAATTGTTCCCCGGGAGCATGGGGCCACTCAAGGCCATTCTGGAACGTGTGATGCCGGGGAGCGCTGTTTCCCCTCTGACAGCGCTGTACCCGTCGGCCCTGTATGTGGTGTTCCTTGCCGCCTCCCTGGCGGCGCTCTTGGCAGCACTGCCCACGCGGCTGCACGAGTTGCTCCGTACGCTCCGGTCCCGCTCTCTGGCGAGCCTGCCCGCATGGATGCGGCGGCCCGCACCGACCACGGCCCTCGGAGACGCTTCATGAGCGTGTGCCTCATTTACGACGATCGGGCCGATGTGTCCCCGGACATCCATGCGCTGCTGGGCGTGCAGAAGTTCAGCCAGGTGCTGTACCGCAAGCGCAGTCTGCTGGACCACGTGCGGGCTCTTGTCCGCGAGGCGGGCATCCCCGAGTTCATCCATCTGCACCGCGACAGCGACCTGGCTGAGTTTTCCGACCGGTTGCACAGGGCTCCTTCGGCGCAGGATGGCGCTGGTGCTGCCGGTCGCCGCTTCCTGTACTACCCCAGCAACATCATCCCACGGCGGCTGGAGGATGCTCGCCTGTTCCTCCAGAAGCTCCGGTATGCACGCCGGGACATCTATATCCCCGTGGACGAGACGGGGACTTCAACGGACTCATCGCTACTGCTCTGGATCGGCGAGCAGAGACTCCGGGAAGTGCTTGACCCGATCGCGCAGCACGACCTGCCGCGTGTGAGGCGTGCGGCCGAGCGGTCGATGGCGAGCGTCGGCAGCTCGGCGGACCTGACGGACCTTTCCCGGTACGACAAGTTCGTCGAGTTTCTTTCGAGCAACTT
>DATAKA010000105.1:0-26422 GCA_036261855.1 Phycisphaerales bacterium
CCCCCAAGTGCGCCGTTGCGAGTCAGGAATCGCACGGTGAACAGGCAACGGAAGATCAAGCAACAATCATCATCAGGCCTGCCGAAGGGGCTGCATACGCCTTCCACGATTGGCGCATGGAAGTGGATCAGCCGGCTGTGCTGGATCTTCTGATTAATCGCGTCTACGACAGTCCATACATGTTCGTCAGGGAGCTGATTCAGAACGCACTCGACGCGACTCGCTGTCAGATGTATTCCGATTTCAAGCGCGAGAATCCAAACATCGATCCCCCGGATCGCCCGACCCGTTTCCGCCCGGAGTTTCGAGAGCGGTATCCCCTCAATCTGTCGCTAAAGAAGAAGTTAGTCCAGACGGCTGCGGACGAGCCACCGGAGAATCGCCTAGTGTTCAGCATTGAGGATTCCGGCACAGGGATGACCGAGGAGATCATCAAGCGATACTTCCTGCAGGTCGGGCGTTCCTACTACAAGAGTGCGGAATTCCGCAAGCGGTATGGCTTCATTCCGACCAGTCGCTTCGGCGTGGGCTTTCTGAGCACCTTCGCGGTGTCCAATCACATCACGGTTGAGACCGCACACAGTCATCTCGAAACGGGGCAGCCGCGCGGAATCCGTCTCACGCTTCGCGAGCCCAAGAACTACCTTCTTACCGAACCTTGGACGCCGTTCGAAGAGCGGCCTGTGGCTGCCCGAAGCGGGACCCGTATTCAAGTCGTTCTAGATACTTGGCCAGAAGACCTCACGCTCGTAGAACTCGTCCGAAGGTTCTGCGTTGCCGTTGAGGTGCCGGTAGTCGTGGACGAGGATGGGTCGAAGACGGTCGTCGGACAGATGCTATGGCACGATGGTGAGGTGCTAGGCTCAAGCAAGGTAGATCCGAAGGGCCGGTTTGTGGTACGTGCGTTTGCCGTAGACACCGCCGGAGTTGAAGGTCAGATCGCCGTGCTCGCCTACGCGGACGAAAATGGTGAGGGCTGGTGTCATTGCTGGTCGCATGACGTGGGATTGGACGGCAAGGCAATCGAAGAGCCCCCATCGCTCGGGGCCGGCTTCGAGGCACTACATGGGATCCGCGCGGGAAGTTCTACCATTCGAGACTATTCAGGGACCGATCGTTCACGATGGCTGTCAAGACTCGACTTGCGCGGGGATGAGCGCATGGTGAGCTTGTCTCGCGTGCACCCCGCCGAAGATGAAGGTTGGCCGATTCCCTCCAGACACGCATTCGAGAGAGGGCGTGAAGGGCCGAGCAAATTGAAGGCTGTTGTGTCCGAGGTGGCGCAAGCAGCCATCTCAGAGCATCTTGGAAAGAGTACCCGAGCGAAGGGGCCGCGGGGAATCTACTATGTTGGCCAAGTTCTCTCCGATGCTCCGGTGGACGACACGTGGCGTGAAGAATTCCCTGGAACTGTCGTGACGTGGCAGAGTGGCAAGCGCGTTGATATCTCTGTGACAGAACTGCTTGCGTTGGGGGAGATCGTGATTCCTGCGTGGTGCATTCCTAACCACAGTCGGGGCGATCCCATTGGTCCAGCGAAGCAACTCCCTAAAGACCGGCCGCTCTCCACTCCCGTAGTCAGTAATTCCGATTGGCCTCGGTTCGCTCATGGCTGCATCGTTAATAAGCTGCGCAGCATGAGCCTCGTCGAAGTCAACACGTCCGACGACATGTGGTATCTGCACTTTTCTTCTGCTAAGACGAATCCCAGACTGCGCCGCGCCCACGACAACTCGTTTGGATGGACAGCGTGTATAAAAGACCTCGCCGTGCCCAGTGTTACGTGTGATTTCTTAGACCCCAAGGGGGGAGACTTTTACTTACTCAATACGGAGCACCCTACCATTCAATGGCTTGAGCTCCTGCGTAATGGCGTGGCGACCGGTGCAGCTGGTCTCAAGGCCATCGAAGTAGAAGTGATGTGGCACACTGCCGCGACCGCGTGGTTTAGGTGTCAGGATTTGATTGAGCGTTGGTCTCGTTCTACGAGCGTCCCGGCCGAGTTCAAGCCACAGATCCGTAAAGATGGCTATCCGGCGTACTACACGAACATGGAGTTGTACAGCCGTCGCACAGTTCGCGCTTAGGCGATAGTTCACGCTGTAACGGACGATTTGCGTCAGATCGTCGAAAGTCTGCAAAGCTAGCGAGGCTTGCTATGGCGAAGCAGCGCTGCAACCGCCGTTGCGCGCGGTTCGGGCCACGGTCGCGCGGACTACGCTCCAAACGGCAAATGTTCAAAGGGCCAAAGTAGAACCGGCGTGTCCGGCCCCCCAACGTTCGCCATTTGGCCCTTTGCTCTTTGGCCCTTTGCCTACGCCGCGACCGTCGCGCTCGCAGTTTCACTCCACGGCCCACTGGCGTTCCTGGGGCTGACCCAGCGGGCCATGTAGTGGGCCTGCTGGCCGCCCTGGGCCTGCGGGAAGGTGAGCGTGGTCGTGCCGTCGCTGGTGCTGCCGATGTAGCGGAAGGCCCCGGGGTCGCTGGGCGCGGGCGCGTGGGGGTCCGTCATGGCGACGAAGACCTCGGCGCGGTGCGCGCCCCTGGGCCGCGCGCGGCGCGTGGGCGTGGACTCGTCCACCAGGCGCAGCTCGTGCGTCAGCCTCGACGCAGCGCTCACCAGCACGCGCGGGGCGGAGGCGGGCGCGGTGGAGCGTGTGCCCCGTGGGGGGCGGATCGAGATGCCCATGGCCGCGCGGTCGGCGTCGGTCGTGAAGGGGAGTGCCTGCACGTACGCGGCGATGGGGCGCGCCTGCGACTCCAGCGCCCGCCGCGCGGCGTCCTTGGCCGCCTTGGCCGCGCGGGCCTGCGCCTGGGCCGCGGTGCACGCCGGGAAGGCCGCCCGCCACGCGAGCAGGGCCGCCTCGAGCGGGATCAGCTCGTTGGTGTCGAGCCCGTGGCTGTCCCAGAACGCCTTCGCGCCGTCGTAGAAGTGGATCATGGCAGCGCCGAAGTCGGCGTCAGGGCGGGGGATGTAGTCGTGGGGCATGGGGAGCGTCCAAGTGGTCAAAGTGGGAAATGGTCAAAGGGTCAAAGAGGGGCGCGGGGCCGCGGGGCGCATCGGCGGGCGGGAGGGGACGCTTCACGGAAGCCCGCGTGATTCATGCGGGAATCCCCGGTGCCCGTGGGGGTGTCCGCGTGCGGCGGGGGGGTGCGCACACAGCGCACGGGGGCTTCCCCGCAGCGCGCGGGGACGTCCCCGCACCACGCGGGGAAGTCCGCACGTAGGTCGTGGGCGTCCGCACGCGGCGCGGGGGCGGGAGGCGCGGCGTCACGCCGGGGAGGGAACGGTGGTCGCGGCCGGGGGGCGCGTGCGCGGAAGGGAATGCGTACGCGGAGGACGCAGAGGACGCGGAGGAAAGGCAGAGGGGAAGCGGGGCGCGGCATTCGGGATTCGTGATTCGGCATTCGGGAAGGAGTGCATGCGCGCGCGGCTGGGCTTCTTGTCTTCCTCCGTGCCCTCCGCGTCCTCCGCGTTCGATCCCTGCCTTCTCTTCGTGCTCTCCGTGCCTTCGTGGTGCACGGTCTTTCGTCACGCGCTGGGCGCAGCGCTGCCGCACTCGGGGCAGGGGGAGGATGGAGCGAGGCCGGCGCGGGGGTAGGAGCACTTCGGGCACTTTCCGACGCGAGCGCGGCGGGTGGCTAGGGTGTCCAGACGCCAAGCGAGAGCGGAAGCGATGAACGATGCGAGTGCGGGCATCCACAGCGGAGCACGCACGAATGACTCGTTTGTGTTGGAGCTACACGCGGGCCACCACCGGATGCTGCGATCACCGGCGGGCCATGTGCGCCATCCTGGCCAGAAGGACACGGACTCTCCCACGTATCCCATCTTGTTTTGTTGGATGCTGACGGCACCTCCGAAAATGGTCACGCCAAAGTTGGGGTATGTGCTGGCGCTGTACCACGTGACCCAACCTCGTGCCGACGAGATGGTGGCTGCACACAGGAGAACCCCGATCACCACCCCGCCCCACTTGATCGTCTTAAAGATGCGCGGGTGCGGTCGCATGGGGGAAGCGTACACGAAAAGCGGTCAGGCCTGCGGCGCGGCGGCGCCGCACTCGGGGCAGGGGGAGGATGGGGCGAGGCCGGTGCGGTCGTAGCCGCAGGACTTGCACGCGTTCACCTTCTCGCGGCGGCGGGCGAGGGTGTCGAGGCGCCAGGCGAGGGCCGACGCCGAGAAGGATGCAAGGAGCAGTGTCCAGCAGGGAACGTACACGCACATGACACCGCGATCGGAGAACGCCATCGGTCGCCACGCCGTATCTGTTCTCTTCACGCGGATCGACCATCCATTCGGAAGTTTGAACGGACTCGTCCTTTGGGGGTAGAACATCTGCACGCGGCCGGTGACGAGGTCTATCCAAAGCCCCCGAGGGTTGTAATACGTCACGTTCCTGTATGTACTCACCCACCAGAGCGCTGCCGCGCCAACTGCAGCGACCAAGCCGCCCCACTTGATCGTCTTGCGGATTCGCGGGTGCGGTCGCATGGAGGGAGGGTACACGAAAAGCGGTCAGGCCTGCGGCGCGGCGGCGCCGCACTCGGGGCAGGGGGCGGATGGCGCGAGGCCGGTGCGGGGGTAGGAACACTTGGGGCACGCGCCGAGTTTCGCGCGGCGGGTGGCGAGGGTGTCGAGACGCCAGGCGAAACCCGAGAGCACCAGCGAGGCGAGCGCGGGCATCCAGAAAGGAACGATGATCCCGATGAAGCGGCCGAACTGCCACTCACCGAGCCCCAAGTTGACGGACTTCGTTGGCACGGTTCCTGACGTGAATTCAACAGGACCGGCGCGAAGGGGAGGTGACGCCTGATCGGGCCAGTGATTCACTTCTGCCCTCCCGTTCCGGATGATCACAACCGTGTAGTGCGTTGCACCCTTCTTGGTCCAGATCCAGACTTTTTCAGCCGTATAGGCCGCGAACACCATCATTGCGACAGCGAGCGTGAGCCCGCCCCACTTGATCGTCTTGCGGATGCGTGGGTGTGGTCGCATGGGGGAAGCGTACTCGAAAGTGGGCGGGGTGTGGGGCGATTCCGCTGCCCCTCCGGGGCAGGGGTGCGCGGGGGACTTCTCTTCCACGGGTGGCGCTCCGGTCGCGAGGACGCGGGCTGCACTCCACCCGTGGCTACATTCGGCGGCCCCTCCGGGGCCAAAGCCTTTTCTTTCCTCCGCGACCTCTGCGTCCTCCGCGTTCAATCCCTGTCTTTTCTTCGTGCTCTTCGTGCCTTCGTGGTTCATGCCTTCTTCCCGCGCATGAAAAACCCCGCGCTCGTGCGCGGGGTGTGGGGGGTTTTCGTTCTTCTCGTGTTATCCGCCTCCGCGTCGCTCCGCGTCTTCCTCCGCGGCCTCCGCGATCGGCTCTTACTTCGCGGCCACGGTGTACTTCGTGCCGTTGAACGCGGCGACGAGGTCGGCGGCGGCGATGGTGGCATCGTCGGTGAGCGTCACCTCGGCGGCGTTGTGGGCGCGGTCCACGGTGACCTTGGCGACGCCCTTGACCTTCTTGAGCGTTGTCGTGACGGACTCTTCGCACATGGAGCAGGTCATGCCCTTCACCTGGAGCGCGACGGTCTGGACCTTGGCCCCGTGAATCGGCGCCGCGTCCGCACGGGGCTTGGGCGTGTCGAGCATGCCGAGCTGCCACATGACGAACATGCGCTGGTCCACGACGTCGCGCACGCGGAGGTCCAGCGGCTTGCCCTGGCCGTGGCCCGCGTCGCGGTCCACCCACAGGAGGATGGGCTGCTTGGTCTGGTCGCTCGCCGTGGCGTCCTGCATGGCGGCGGCCATCTTGCGGGCGTGCATCGGGTGGACGCGGGTGTCGTTCTCACCGGCCGTGATGAGCGTGGCGGGGTACCTGGTGCCCTTCTTGATGTTGTGGTAGGGCGAGTACGCCTTGAGCCAGGCGAACTCCTCGGCGGTGGTGTCGGCATCGCCGTACTCGGGGACCCAGTAGCGGGCCATGAGGAAGTGCTGATAGCGGAGCATGTCGAGGAGCGGGACGGCGACGATGACCGCGCCGAAGAGGTCGGGCCGCTGCGTGACCATCGCGCCCGTGAGCAGGCCGCCGTTGCTGCCGCCGCTGATGGCGAGGCGGGAGGGCTGGGTGTACTTGTTCTCGATCAGGTACTGGGCCGCGGCGATGAAGTCGTCGAAGACGTTCTGTTTGCTCGCGCGCATGCCGCCCTCGTGCCAGGTCTTGCCGTACTCACCGCCGCCGCGGAGGTTGGGGATGGCGTAGACGCCGCCGTCCTCGAGCCAGGGGAACATGGTGGCGGAGAAGCCGGGGTTCATGTTGATGTTGAAGCCGCCGTAGCCCGTGAGGATGGTGGGGTTGTTGCCGGTGAGGGCGAGGCCCTTCTTGTGCACGATGAACATCGTGACGGGCGTGCCGTCCTTGCTGGAGTACGTCACCTGCTTGACGTCGACGATCGAGGGATCAACCGGGACGTTGGGGCGCTCCCACACGGTGGGCTCGGCGTTGGGCTTCGCGAGATCGACCTTGAAGATGGTGGGCGGGTAGTTGAAGGAGGTGTAGGAGAGGTAGGCCTCGGTGCGGTCGTCCTCGACGGAGACGCCCGCGCTACCGATGCCGGGGAGGCGGAGTTCGCCCTTGTCGCTGCCGTCCATGCCGAAGAGGCGGATCTTGGTGCAGGCCTTCTCGTCGTAGTCGGCGGCGAGGATGCCTTTGGCGATGCCGTAGCCGTTGAGCACCGCGGACTTGTTCTCCGGGATGATGGTCTTCCAGGCCGACTCTTCGGGGTGGTTGAGGTTCACGGCCACGACCTGCTTGTTGGGGGCCTTGTAGTCGGTGAGCATGTAGAGCGTGTCGCCCTCGATCTGCCCGCCGAAGGTCGCGTTCTCGCCGACCTTGATCACCTTCTTCTCAAACGTGCCGTCCTTCCACCATGGGCGGAGGTCGATGGCCCAGATGTCGTTGCTCGCGGTGCCGGTCCAGTAGGTCAGGACCATCCAGCGGCCGTCCTTGCTGAAGGAGGCGCCGGGGCCCCAGGTGGTCGCGAGTTCCTTGTTCTCTTCGGGCGTGTACTGGCGGAAGAGGAGCTTGTCCTGGCGGTGGTGCGTGCCCAACTTGTGGAACTTGATGTTCGCCGAGTAGGGGTTGGCGACATCCGAGAGGCGTTCATAAAAGAAGCCGCTGTTGTCGGGCAGCCACTCAATGACGCCGGACTTGCCGGGGATCTCTTCGGCCAGCCACTCGCCGGTGGCAACGTCCATCACGTAGGTCGTGGTGTTCTCGTCGCCCGCGCGGTAGAGGCCGAAGGCGAGAAGTTTTCCGTCGTGGCTGGGGACGTAGCCGCCCAGGGCGGTGAGGCCGGTGGGGTCCACGGCGACAGGATCGAGCAGCACGCGCGGCGCGCCGTCGTGGCCGACGCGGACGTAGACCTTGGGCTGGTTCTCCTTGCCCTCGCGCTTGGTGTAGAAGTAGTTGCTGCCGCGCATGGTGGGGGCGCTGACGCTGCCGATCTCCATGAGCGGGCGGATGCGGGCCTCGAGCTCCTTGCGGCCGGGCAGGCTGTCGAGGACGGTGCGCGTGCGGGCGTTCTGGGCGTCGGTCCACGCGGCGACCTCGTCGTTCATCGTGCCCATCAGCTTGGGGTTGGAGTTGTCACCCTCCAGCCAGCGGTAGGCGTCCACAACGTCGGTCTTGTGGTAGACGTCGGTGACGTTGTCGGTGCGCGTGGCCGGCGCGGCGGGCACGGTCGCGGCGGTCTGCGCGGCCGCGGCCCCGGCGAAGAGGGCGAGGCTCGCGAGGCAGACCGCGCCGAACGAGGCGGCGGTGCGGGATGGCGCGTGGGTGGACGAAGCGGAGGACTTCATCGGGCGGGGCTCCTGGAATGTGGTGCAGGGGGCATCGGGAGAGACTGGCTCGGTCCGCAGAGCGATTGTACGTGCCGGGGGCCCGGGCGCTTCAGGGGGGTGTTTGCCCGGGGGAGCGGGACGGTGCGCACCCGACAGCAAATCCCCAAACCGGGGCCCGGGCCCCCCGTACGGCATCCCAAAACCGGTGGCAGAAGGTGAGGGATTCGTGAAGGGCGGCGGGGTGGGGTTGAACATTTCCCGTCCAGAGGATACAAAAGCGGCCACCGCCGGCGTTCGCCGACGGGCGGTGGCGGGCTGGGGGTGTGTTCAGGCTGCGAAAGGGCGCGTGCGACGTATGGGTGAAGCCAGGCCATGGCAGATCGCGGTGATCGTGGTCGGCCTCATCGCGCTGGTGGCGGGCGTGGTGTTCCAGTGCGGCCGCTCCACAGTGCCGTTCGCGGATTCCATCGTGCTGGTGGACGTGGCCAGCGGGGAATTGATCGAGGCCCCCTTCCCCAAGTTCCCGGTCATGTTCCCGGCCAAGAATCCCGGGACGCAGTCGCCGACCCTCTACCCTGCGCAGCTGCGCGATGGCAAGTGGTTCGTGGAAGGCCGCTACATCCCCTACATCCCCAAAGACCCCAAGCCCTCCGCCATGAACGCCAAGAGTGGCGAGATCGCGACGACGAGCGAGAAGCCGGTCAAGAAGAGCGTGTTCGAAGGCACCTGACGGAGACTGTCCATGCGCAGCGTCCAGCACACCCGCCCCGCGTTCACGCTCATCGAGCTGCTGGTGGTCATCGCGATCATCGCGCTCCTGGTGGGCCTGCTGCTGCCGGGGCTTGGGAAGGCGCGGGAAGTGGCGCGTGGCATCGTCTGCGGCAGCACCGAGAAGGGGCTGGGGCAGGGCCAGCTCATGTACGCGAACGACTGGAAGGACTACATCTCGACGCACTACACAAGCGGCGCGGAAGCGGACGCGACCGATGGTGCGTCGGTGGTTGGCGAAACCAAGCCCTCGATGCCCACCTCGTCGTTCGACTGGATCAGCCCGATCATGGGCGACTCGATGAGCTTTTCCCCGAACCGCGCCCAGCGGACGGCGGACATCTTCAATCGCGCGAGCTGCGCTTCCGCCCGGGCCGTGAACCAGACGCTCTTCCCGCCTTCTGGCGGCGCGCCGGACGCGTCCGACTTCACGACGGTGCTGCAGGGCCGCACGTTCCGCCAGGTCAGTTACCTCCAGCCCATCGGCTGGGCGCTCCCTTCCAGCCGGCTGCTCTCACCGATGACCGGTGACGGTGCGGCAGCTCCGGACCACGCGATTCTGAAGTACACGCGCCGCGACGGCACGGTGTTTACCCGCGACAACCTGTCGTTCACCAGCCCCATCGGTGTGCTGCGCGAGTACCAGCCCCGCATGGACAAGATTGGCCTCACGCCCTCGGACAAGGTCATGGCGCTCGACGGCACGCGGTACTACGACTACGGCCCGGGCGGTTCGCCGGGGTTCCTGGACTTCGACGTGGACGCGAACCCGACCTTCTTCGGGTCGTTCACCGAAGATCCCTGCTACAACCAGTCTCGCGCGTTTGGGCGTGGGCTCGGGGCCGCCGCTGGCAACCGCAATCACATCAACCTGTCGTTCCGCCACAACAAGGGCGCGAACTGCATCTACTTCGATGGCTCCGTGCGGTTCGCGCGTGAAAACGTCATCTGGGAGCGTGCGGACTGGTTCTACCCCTCCGGCAGCATCTGGCGTGGTCCGGATGCGACGCCCGAAGCGGCTGCACGGTTCAGCGTGGGTCAGCGGCTGCCCTGATGAGTCTGGATTCTCCGTGCGGAAACTCGGCGGCTCTCTGGGCCGGCCGGATCGTGCATGAAGTGCACAGAAGACACCCCGGCGTGTGATCGCCGGGGTGCCTGGGACGGGATGGCTTTCTCAAAGTCTGCGTGCTCAGTCCTGATTCGCACGGGCCGCGCGGCGACGCACAACAAGGCCGGCGAGGCCGAGGCCGGCGAGGCCCGCGTAGGCCGCTGGGGGCAAAGGCACAATCACCAGGTTGTTGTCGCACGCGATGAACGACCCCTCGCCGCTGCAGTAGCTGGCATCCCAGCACGAGATGCGGCCAGATGTGGAGTACGACGTCGAGATGGCGTCGTAGGTTTCCATCCAGAGGCGGATGGAGTTGCCGAACCGCAGACCGTCCCACGCGCTGCCGCCGTTCGGGCCCGCGTAAGCGGGTGAGTGGCCGTTGATGGCGCTGGCATCAATGTCGAGCGTGAAGGTGCGTGTGTTGTTGGGCGTGTTCGCGGCGGAGATGGAGTTGATCCAACTGGTTGAGTTGGCACCGTGGATCATGTCGCCGGTGGGAGAGCCCCACGACCAGCCGTTGGCGTCGGAGATCGAGGACTCGCTGGAGACGCCGTTGTACGCGTACGCCGTAAGCTTGGGGGACGAAAGGCTCGCGGCATCAAAGAAGAGCACCGCCTGCTCGCCCCGGTTGCTCGGGTTGGAGGTGCCGTCGCCGACGCGGAGGGTGAGGCCGTTGGTGATGCGGTTGCTGAAGACGACGCTGAGCAGGAAGCGGTTGGTGTCGGCGTTGAACTCTGTGTGGACGCTCTTGAAGGTGCCGCCGCCATTGTCGCGGGAGACGCCGGGGTTGGAGACCGAGGAGGTCCAGTCCCACGTGACGGGGGCCGCGTGTGCAGCGCCGGCGGCGAGGGCGAGGGCTGCGAGTGAGAGGATGGCGCGGGTCGTCATGGGGGAGTTCCTCTCTGGGCCGCGCGGTGCGGCGATAGTGCCCGGAGCATCCTGCCCGGGCGTGCGCACAACATGCACTAGGCGCAGGGGAAAGCAAGGGAAGTGGGGAGTGAAACCCGCGTCCGCGTGCGGTTACCGATGTTCTTGGACGGGCGTGCCTCGCAGGGTCTCACCAGGTTGACACATCAGCGCACGTGTTCGGACGTTGCTGTACCATGCGGGCATGAAGCAGAGCAGCTTGTGGGCGTGTGCGGCGGCGATCGGGCTGGTGAGCGGCGCGACGGCGGATGTGTCTCTGCCCGCGACGCTGGGTGATGGATGCGTGCTGCAGCGCGGAACGGACGCCGCGGTGTACGGGTTCGCCGCGCCGGACGAAGTGGTCACGGTGACGCCGAGCTGGTTTGCGGACCGCCAGTTGGAACCGGCGAGCGTGACAGCGGACAACAAGGGGATGTGGCGTGTCACGGTACCGACGCAGGGTGTCGGGCCTGGACCGCACTCGATCAAAGTGACGGGGGCGAACACGGTCGTGGTGCGCGACGTGCTGGTGGGCGAGGTGTGGGTCTGCTCGGGCCAGAGCAACATGGAGTGGCCGCTCTCCGCGAGTGACGGCGGCGAGGACGCGGCGAAGGCGGCGGCGGACCCGATGCTGCGGCTCTTCACGGTGCCCAACACAACCTCCCTGCACGAGCGGATCGACTGCGCGGGCCGCTGGGAGGCGAGCACGCCGGAGTCGGCGATCCGCTTCTCGGCGGTGGGGTATCACTTCGCGAAGGAACTGCGGGCAGCGCTGGGGGTGCCCGTGGGGATCATCTCCGCGGACTGGGGCGGCACGCGGGTGGAAGCGTGGATGAGCGACACGGCGCTCGCGAATGTGGGCAGCGTCGCGGATGAACTCGCGATGCAGGCGAAGGCCAAGGACCCGATGACGCGCCCGACGGGTGGCGAATCGCTGGAGCGCAAGTGGTGGGCGGCGTTCGACGCTGCCGGCGGCGTGAACGGGGCCTGGCGCACCGAAGGGTTCGACGACGCGGCGTGGAAGCCCGCGAAACTGCCCGGTGCATTCGAGGGGGACCTTGCTGGATTTGACGGCGTTGTTTGTTACCGCCGGACGTTTACCGTGCCCGCCGATGCGTTGGCCAGGCAGAGCGGGGCCGCCAAGCTGTCGCTGGGACCGATCGATGATCGCGACGAGGTCTTTGTGAATGGCACGCTGGTCGGCGGGACGTACGACGATGGACTGTGGAACCAGGACCGTGTGTACGACGTGCCGAAAGACGTGCTGCGAGCAGGAGAGAACACGATCGCGGTCGCGGTGCTGGATACGGCGGGCCCCGGCGGCATCTTCGGCGAGGCCGCGCAGATGGCGCTGGCGGTGGGAGACAAGACGGTCCCGCTCGCCGGGGATTGGAAGTACCGGACCGGTGTGACGGCGGACAAGCTCCCGGCCCGGCCGCGGGCCTTTGACGTGAACGCCAACAGCGCGGGCGTGCTCTACCGGGGCATGATCGCTCCGCTCACCCGGCACAGCGTGCACGGGTTCATCTGGTACCAGGGAGAGTCCAACCGTGGGAACGCGGAGGCGTACGGCACGATGTTCCCGGCGATGATCTCCGACTGGCGGAGGGCGTTCGGCGCAGACGATGCGCCGTTCTACTTCGTGCAGGTCGCGCCGTACCGGTACGTGCGGGACATGGGCCAGACGGCGATGCTGCGTGAAGCGCAGGCCATGGCCCTTGCACTCCCGCACACGGGCATGGCGGTCACGATGGACATCGGGAACCCCGACGACATCCACCCGCGCGACAAGAAGACGGTGGGGAACAGGCTCGCGAAACTGGCGCTGGCGGACATGGGAGCGATCACGGACCCTTCGGCGACGAACTACCCGACGTTCCTGCGGGCCCGTGCCGCGGCGGATGGGATCATGGTCGTTGACTTCAACATCGCGTCTGGCGAGCTTGTGGCGCGGGGCGGCGCGGTGAGCGGCTTTGAGGTCGCGGGCGAGGGCCGGCGGTTCTACGCGGCGGAGGCCGTCATCCGCGGCAACAGCGTGGAGGTGAAGAGCGCGGCCGTTGAGTCGCCGGTGGCGGTCCGCTACGGGTTCTGCAATGACTGTGAGCCGACGCTGGCGTCTCGTGCCGGGTTGCCCGCCGTGCCCTTCCGCACGGACGACTGGGCGATAGGCTCGTGGATGCGGGACCAGGAATCGGACCTCGCCGCGATTCGCGGGCGTGATCCCGGCTTTGTCAGCCTGTTTGATGGCACGCTCGGCGGTTGGACCAACGTCAACACGTTCCCAACGACCTGGAGCGTGGGGGCGGATGAACGCGGGGGGCCTGTCATTCACTGCACCGGCACACCCACCGGCGTGCTGCGCACCAACGAGCAGTTCGAGAACTTCGTGCTGGAGATGGAGTGGCGGCATCTGAAGCCCCAGTCCAACGCCGGGCTCTTTGTGTGGTCCGACGCGATCACGGCGAGGGGCCAGCCTTTTACGCGCAGCGTCGAGGTGCAGGTGATGGACGGCATGGAGGGGCAGGGCTACAGCAGCGATGGCGACGTATTCCCGATCCACGGCGCGGTGATGACGCCCCTCACTCGCCCGAGCGGCAGCCGCGCGATGCCGCTGGAGAGGCGCATGAACGCGAGCCCCTTGTGGAACCACTACCGCGTGGAGTGCATCAACGGTGAGCTGTCGCTGGCGGTGAACGGCAAGGTCGTGACCCGCGGCAAGGACATCTCGCCGCGGAAGGGGTACATCTGCCTGGAGTCCGAGGGCGGCCCGATCGACTTCCGCAACATCCGCATCAAGGTGCTGCCGCCCTCGTCGCCCGGGCTTACGGCCGAGCAGGTGGCGAGCACGGACGAGGGGTTTGTGTCGCTGCTCTCGGATGAGCAACTGTCGCAGTGGGACCTGAGCAGTGAGAACGCCGCGCACTGGGCGATGGACGACTGGGTGCTGCGGTACGACGGCAAGGGCACGCACCTGTCCACGAAGAAGCAGTACGGAAACTACGAGTTGATCGCGGATTGGCGTTTCCTGGGCAAGGCCAAGGACGACAAGGTGCCGGTGATCCTGCCCGATGGTTCATCCAAGGTGGATGCCGCGGGCGGCGTCGTGACCGAGCCGATCAAGAACGCCGGTGACACGGGCATCTATCTCCGCGGCACGGAACGGTCGCAGGTCAACATCTGGTGCTGGCCGATCGGCTCGGGCGAATTGTGGGATGTGCGCAACGACAAAAACGTCTCGAAAGAGGTGCGAGCCGGCGCGACGCCCACGTCGCGTGCGGATGCGCCGGCGGGCCAGTGGAACCGCTTCCGCATCCGTCTGGTGGGCGACCGTGTCACGGTGGACCTGAACGGCAAGCGCGTGATCGAGAACGCGCAGATCCCCGGTATTAACGAGCGTGGGCCGATCCTGCTGCAGCACCACGGCGACCCGGTGGAGTGGGCGAATATCTACATCAAGCAACTGGAGTAAGCGGGCCTCAAGCCGAGACCACGCGGGCGATCTCCGCGAGGATCGCCTCGGGCTCGCTCATGCGCCCGGTGCCGCTGGTGCGGCACGCCTGCCAGCCGTCGTCGGGGCCGATGAAACGGAAGCCGTCGCCGTCGAGCGTCCGCAGGTTGCGCTGCGTGCTGGGCTGTGCCCACATCGCGGCGTTCATGGACGGGGCCAGAAGCACCGGCGTCCGCGAGCGGTCGATGGCGGAGAGGATGAGCGTGACGACGTCGTCGGTGCGGCCGGTCGCCAGCTTGGCCACGCAGTCCATGGAGCACGGTGCCACCACCGCGAGGGCCGCGGCGGACGCGAGCGACACGTGCTGCGGGTCCTTGCTCTCGATATGCTCCCACGGGCTTGTGTAAACGGGGTTGCCCGAGAGCGCCTGGAAGGTGAGCGGCGTCACGAAGTGCGTCGCGGCGTCGGTCATGGCGACCGTGACGACAGCGCCGGCCTGGGCGAGGCGGCTGACCATGGTGCACGTCTTGTACGCTGCGATTCCGCCGGTGACACCCACAATGATGCGACGGCCCGAGACCGCTGCGCGGAGGGCGTCGGCGTCGATCATGGGCGTCATGGATTAGTCCTCGCTGGGCGCGGGGCGGAGCTGGGCGTCGTCCCAGTCCAGCGTGATCTTGTCCTGCATGATCTCTTCGATCACGACCTCGAGGTCCGAGCGGCCGTCGCGGTCGACGAGCGGGCGTGAGCCCTCCATCAACTGCCCGAGGCGCTGCTGGATGAGGGAGCAGAGCTTGAAGCGGCCCCCGAACTTGTTGACGATTTCTTCGCTCTTGAGTGCTTCAATCATGGCGTGTACCGGGAGAGTGGCGGGCGTATCATTGGGTGGTCGGTCGCCCGCAGGGGTTCGGCCCGCAAGGGGCTAACAGTAGGCGGGCACGCCGGACTTTTCAGGATGCGTTTGGGTGGGCACTTCTGCTCCGCCCGTGGCTGGTTGCTATGCCCATCGCCAAAGGTGACACTGTGGTGCATGCCGGAAAGCCCGAGTGGGGCCCGGGCGATGTGCTGTCTGTTGAGGGGATGATGCACGAGGGCAAGCCCGTGCAGCGCGTCACCGTGCGGTTCGCCCGCGGGGGACTCAAGACCCTTTCGACCGCATTCGCCGACCTCAAGCCGGCCCCGGCCCGCGCAGCCGCAACGCGAGTTGCACCGTCCGCCCCGGTGCCCATGAGCGGTGGGGCCGTCCGTCCGGCACCCTCCCCGATGTCGGTGGCGGCCATCCAGCCCGATCCGGACTTCGCGATCGACACCACGGCCGAGGCCCTTCAGAAGCTGCCCGAGGCCGCGACCGATCCGTTTCTTCCGACGTCAGCGCGGCTCAAGGCAACGCTCGCGATTTATCGGTACACGGAGTCGCCGGCGGGGCTGATCGACTGGGCGGTGACCCAGACCGCGATGCGCGATCCCCTCGCCAAGTACAGCCGGCATGACTTGGAGGTTGCGTTCGAGCGGTTCCGGATCTCTGTGGACAACCACCTCCGGAAGCTGCTGCCGCAGGCCCGCAAGGAGGCACCCAAAGACGTTGAGGCCATCCTCGCCGGTGCAACCTCCGGCGCACGTCACGCGGTGCGGCGCGTGGACATCGGGCGTTGAGAAATTACAACACACGGTATGTTCGGCGGATCGCGTGACGGCGGCTGAATGGTCGCGTCGTGTGAATGAGCCGCGCTGAGCGTTGCAGGCCACTCCTTTCGGACGTTGCGTTTGGCACGGCGGCGGGCTTGAGTCTGGCCCGGCCGTTGAACTCTGGTTCCCCTGCACCGGCGATTCGACGCTGGTGTGCCCGGCGACGGGCACAAGCACAGAAAGGGAAAGAGATGAACGAGCAGGAGTTTCAGCAGAAGCTGGGTGACCTCATTCAGCAGATCAGCGCCTTGCCCGAGCAGCAGCGGGCACCGCTCCAGGCCCTCGCGAGCGAGACCCGCGACCGGCACGAGCGCATGAAGAAGACCGTTGCGGACCTTCAGGAATCGCTCGACTACCTCCGGCTCTCGATCAAGTACCTGGTGTTCGACCTTGAGGCGACGCGGCGCGAGAACGAGTACCTCCGGAAGCTCATCGCGCAGCACTCGCAGGAATCCGGCGACGACGGCGAAGGCCAGCACGGCGCGGACTGATACTGATACGACCAATGTGTGCGGCTCCACTCCCTCCGAAAGGGCAGGTTCACTCCACCTGCCCTTTCTTGCATGCGCAACACGAGAAAGAAGACGCCCGGGAGGAAACCTCCCGGGCGTGGGGTTGGCGGAGCGTTGTCGCTGTGCGCGTGCCTACGCGCCGCGGAGGATGGACATGATGCGCGAGGGGTCGAGCTTCTTGGCGGAGTTCAGGATCGAGCCTTCGTTGCTGGCGTAGACGCCCTTGGCTTCCTCGACCTTGCCCGCGAACAGGCTTCGGAGGTCGCTCATGGTCAGTTTGCGGCCACCGCTGTAGTAGACCTTTGCGACGTGGCCCAGTGCGTAGGTGGTCGCAAAGGTCATGACGGGGCCTGCACCCTTCTCGGTGATGGTGCGGGCGGTGCTGCCCAGGTAGCGGCCAGCGAGGTTGCCCAGGAATCGGCGGGCGTAGCTCTCCACCACCTGGCTCGTCATGCCCACGCCGGCGGCGGCGACAAACTCCTTGATGTGGCCGCTGTCGAGCTTGTAGCCGTAGATGGTGCCGATCTTGTGCACCATCTTTGCCTGCAGGGGGATCACGGCGACGCCTGCGAGCCGCTGGGGCAGCAACTCAAGGCCCGCGTTGATCGCGGCGTACGTCATGATGGTCTCGTCGGCCTGGTCACTCTGCGGCTTGGCGGCGGGGAGGCTTGTTGACACGGCGGCTGCGCCCGCCGATGCGGCCGCGGCGACCGGGGCATCGAGCTTGATGTCCGCGAACTCGTCGCCCTGACGGACGGTGGCTTCGGCGGCCTGGGGGTTGATAGAGAGGAGCTTGGCAAGCCTGTCGAGGAACTCCTGCTCCGGTCGCGTGGTTGCGCCGTCGGCGGCGCAGACGCCCACCGCAAGTTCATAGGCGAGACGTTTAGTCTCATCCGAACTGATGTTGCGGGCTTCGTCCTCGAGCGTCGCGCGGTGCATGACCACGCGGTGGTACACGCCGTCGCTCACACTTCCAAGCTGCTCGATCGCTGTACGGAGCTTCTCCCGCTCTGCGTCGGTCTGGACGCCGTCCACGAGCGCTGCCATCAGGCAGATCGCGGCGACAGACTCGCGTTCGAGGGTGGTAACCGTGGTAGTGGTGGACATGGGCTCTGGGCCTCCTTCGGGTGAATCTTTGGGAGTGTGCGGCCGACGGTTTCGTCCGGGGGAACGGCCCCACGCCGTTCTCAGGTGGCCGCCACATCGAGCGTGAATTCAGCTCCTGGGCTGGCTTGCACCATACGGAGCTCGCCGCCCAGTTGCTCCGCGAGGCCCTTCGACAGGGCCAGGCCCAGGCCCAGGCCTGGGGTGGAGCCGTGGGCGTGGGCGCGGCCCCGGACAAAGGCGTCGAAGACGCGGGTCTGCTCTTCAAAGGGGACACCCGGACCAAAGTCCCGCACGGTTGCCCGGAGCCTGCCGTTCTCGATGCTCCATGTGAGGATCACATGGTCCTGATCCGGGTTGTCGCTGCGGGCGTACTTGCACGCGTTGTCCACCAGGTTGCCCAGCACGCGTTCAAGGATGGCGGGATCGGTGCGCACGGGCTGATCGGCGTCGCAGGTGAGGGTGACGTCCAGGCGCATGTTGGCGCGGTCGCAGGCGGCGAGCAGGCCGGGCTCGATGCGGGCGCGCAGTTCGCGGAGCGTCAGCGTCTCGAAAGCGGCCTTGGAACCGCGGCCCAGGCGGGCGAAGTCGAGCACGCTCTCGACGATGCGGGTGAGTCGGATGGACTCGTGGTGGAGGGTCCGTGCGTACTGGCGTTTGCCGTCTTCCGTGGGCACCATGCCGTCGCTCAGCATCTGCGAGTAGAGGCAGAACGTGGTGAGGGGCGTGCGGAGTTCGTGCGTGACGGCTGAGACGAAGCGTCCGCGGCGCTCGGCGAGCTCGATGCTCGCGCGGACGATGCCGAACATAGCAACGACGCTGGCGATGACGAGGACCCAGACGACGACGAGCACGCCGCGGAGCGGTGTCCAGCGCGCCGACGCGGCGACATCCGGGGCGTCCACGACGAGTTCGGCGGGGATGGTTGCGAGCATGCGGCCCAGTTCGTGCGATGCGGGCACACCGGGGGCGTTGACGGGCCGGATGGTGCAGGCGGGGAAGAGCGGCTTCACTGGGTCGAGGAGCGCCGTGCGGAGCCGGGGCCAATCGAGCCAGAATCCCTGTTCAAGCGTGCGATCTCCAACGCGGACGGTGCGGACGAAGACGAGCTCTGGGTCTGCGCTGCCCGCGGCGGGCAGCCATCGGGGAGTGAACTGGCCTTGCACGATGAGATCGCCGGTGTTCCACGCTGTGAGCCCCGGACCGCCGGTTGGCTGCGCGTCACCATCGGCGGGTGCGGAAGCGCCGGGTGGAGGAGTGCCCGGGCTTGACGCGGGCTTCGCCGCGGATGGGGGAGTTCCCGCGGGATCGAACTTCTGTTTTCCCTCGGATTCCTGCGCGACGTCCAACGTGGCTTGGCGGGTGTCCGCGCGGTCTCTTAGTGCATCGTCGTTGGGCGGGCGAGCGCGACCGTCCTTTGTCATGAGGCCGCGTTGCTGGCCTCGGGCGACGTTTTCGGCCTGTTGGTTGTACTGGGTGGTTGCCTTCGTGAGCGCTTCGCGTCGGGCTCCGTACTCGTTGTCTGTGTTTGCGCCCTGGCGCTGCGTGCGCTGCTCTTCAGCTCCGGACGGGGCTGATGCTCCGCTCGTCGTGGTCAGTGTGGCGGCTTCCTTCTTGGACTGTTCCGCGAGATCGGCCTCGGCGGCCTGAGTCCATAGGAGGGCGGAGCGGCTTGCGGCTCCGGTCAGAGCCTGGAGTTTGGTGAGGCGGTCTTCGGTCTGGGAGAGCGTGTAGGGCGTGACGTACCCCGCCTCTGCGAGTTCTCGCAGGCGACCCTCGGGCACCTGCGGCGATGAGAAGGATCCGGCGGCGTCAATTTGGAAGTGCAGGTTGACGAAGTCATCCGTGCTGGAGAGCAGTGGCGATGGCACCAGCACTTCGCTGGGGTTTTCCCGGACCGCGTCCGCAAAGATGGTGTCGGCTGCTGAGGGAGCGGTCGTGGTTTCCGCGGCGGGGCTTGCGCCGGCGGGCGCCTCGGACGCCTGGAACGTTTCCGGTGGCTTTGTGGGGTAGAACGGTTCGTACTCGAAGTACGGCCGCGCGGCTTCGCGGGCGATGATGGGCGTCATGGCGGAGTCGATCCGCCAGAGCGCCAGGCGCAGCGATTCCTGGAACTGGGCCTGCGCCTGCGCGGACTGCTCGCGGCGCTCCAGGCGCATCGCCTGCCATGTGAGCAGACCCATGGCGCCCAGCACCACGAAGGCGCCGATGGCGGCCATGTGCATGATGCGCCGCGGGTTGGTGTTGGTGAGCGCGTCCTGCATGCGTGGTTAGGTGGCGACTTCCTCGTCTTCGGCGAGCATGTAGCCCTTGCCGCGGACGGTCACGATGACCTTGGGGTCTTCGGCGTCGTCCTGGAGCACTTCGCGGAGTCGGGCAACGGCCATGTCCACGGTGCGGGTGTGCATGCCGCGGGGGTCCAGGCCCCAGACGTTCCGAAGGAGTTCGTCGCGGGCAATCGCACGGCCGCGGTGGTGGGCGAGGTACTGGAGCACGCCACACTCTTTATCGCTCAGGAGCTCCCGGGACGCATCGCTCCGGGTGACTTCACGGCGCTCAAGGTCGATGGACCGGCCCGCGATCGCGAGCCTGGAAACTGGGCGCGGGCGCTCCGCGCTGCGGCGCAGGACCGCTTCAACGCGGGCGAGGAGTTCGCTTGCGGAGAACGGCTTGACGACGTAGTCGTCCGCGCCTTCCTTCAGGCCGCGGACGCGATCTGCTTCTTCGCCCTTGGCGGTGAGCATGATGACCGGGAGCGTGGGGCTTGCTTTGCGCACTTCGCGGAGGACAGAGAAGCCGTCCATGCGCGGCATGAGGATGTCGAGCAGCACCAGGTCGGGCTGGATGCTGAGCGCGGCGTCAAGACCGGCCTTGCCGTCGCCGGCTTCGGACGGCTGATAACCGGCGAAGCGGAGGCAGTCACACAGCCCGCGGCGGATGGCCGCGTCGTCTTCGACTACAAGGATGCGTCCCAGTGGCATGGTGGTCCTTTGGGAAGGGTAGATTCCGTCAGGAGTATGTATCGGGAGACGCGGGACGGTTGCGTCACGGGCGGGTAACGGCGACGGGTGCGGCCACGGATTGGAACCTGAGTTCGGCCTGGACGACGCCCTTGAGTGGGACGTTGTCCACGGTCGCTGTGAGCACGGTTCCTGGGGCGGAGTGCGTGCTGCGCACCTGCGCGAAGGCGATGGGGGCCATGCCGAGCATGGGGCTGAGCGTGCTGCTGGTGATGCGGCCCACGGCCGGAGCATCGGCGTTGGGGCCTGCCAGGAGTGGTGCGCCCTGCTCCGGGAGCAACGCGTACGGATTGTGGCCCTCGGGCGAGGCCTGGTCACCGGCGGCGGGTGCGGCGTGGGTCGTTTCGAATCGGAGGGCGACCAGGTGCTGCTTGCTCTGCTTTCGTGCGTGCATGCGGGCGACGACTTCCTGACCGAGGTAGCAGCCCTTGGTGAAGGAGACGCGGGAATCAAGGAGGCTCGTTTCGGCGGGCAGGTTTTCTGTGCCGAAGTCGATGTTGAAGAGCGGACTTCCGGCCTCGATGCGGGCGATGTTGAATGCGAGCCACCCGATGGGGGTGAGCATGATCTGGCCCGCGCGACGGCCCGACTCTCCCAGAACCGGCAGGGGCAGGCCATCGCGTGGAACATCGTGATGGGCGTCGTGACCGAGTGCAACCAATGCTTGCGAGACCGCGAGCGCATGTGACGCTTGTGCAAAGATCGAGAACCCGGGCACGCCCGCTTCGTCGTCGCGCACGATCGTGACGGGGTGCGTCGCGATCAGACCAGCGGAAACGCCTCCCATGGCGGGCAGGTCGTTCATGTGGGGCGCATCTGGGTTTGGCGTGAAGGCCTCCGCGAGAAGGACTCGGGAGGTTGGACCGTGGAGCGCGATGCAGTGACTTTCAGGGGAAGTGTCGCGGACCGCGCAGTCCTCCATGATGATGAAGGACGAGAGCGTGGAGGCGGTACGCGGCGCTGCGAGAGCGTCCACCACCAGGAGTACACGGTCGGGCAGCACGCAGATCCGCAGGTCGGCGTCGATGCGTCCCTTACGGCTTAGCCAGAATGATCGCGCGAGCGTGTAGGGCGGGAGGTCCCTTTTCCCGGGGCGCAGCTCCTGGGTGACCATGCGGTTCAAGAACTCGATACGCTCGGGGCCCGTGACCTCGACAAGGCCGCGACTGGGCATGTCGAGCAGCGCGCAGTGCTTGCGGAGGGCGGCGTACTCCAACTCCAGAGAGCCGTAGGTTGCGACCAGGTCGATCGGGGGAGGCGCGGAGGCAGCGGCCTCGGTTGGCGACGCATCCGCGGACTGGGACTGCGGCCCGTACGCGAACAGGGTGGCGTCTGCGCGGCGGTGCAGGTCCAGGAGCGGGCTGGGTGAGGCCATGCGGTGAGCGTATGACGAGAACGAAATGCGGTTGCGGTTTACTTGGGCCACGTGGGGACGCGGGAGGGGGTCCAGGGGCTGCCCGCGGCGTCCATGCTGGCTTCGAGTGCTTGCAGGTCGGTCAGGATTGACTTGATTGCGCCGAGCGTCTTGGAGAAGTCCTCGGAGGCGATCACCAACTGCTCGCGGTGCGTCTGTGTCGGCGGCTGCGTGGTGTAGAAGCTGCCGTTGGCGCTGCCCACTCGCTCGCCGATGGATGGCTGGGAGGGCACCATCCGACGGCCGGCCGTGGGGTCGCCGGAGAGCGCGATGGAGGCATCACGCAAGCGTGTGCGGAGAGACTCGAGCGAGGCGCTGACGTCGGTCGGGAGGCCGGGCGTGTCCATGACACTCTTCCGCAGGTGGGTGAGGCGGTTGTCCATCTCTCCCACGAGTCGCTGCGATCCCTCGACAGCGCGCTGCAGGCCCTGAACCTCGCGCTCGAAGGCGAACTTGGCGGCGCGGTCCTCCTTCGTTGCGGCGAACGTGGCGTGGGCCATGTCGCGCACTTCAAAAGTCGCATCCGGCGTGAGCGGCGTGGTCACGCCGTCCAGGAGCGAAGCAATCTGGACGCTGTACGTGCCGGGGGGAGCCATCGGGCCGTCGGTGGGGGAGTCCCACGGATCGAGACTTCCGCTTGAAAGGGAAGTGGGGCTCGCGCTGGGGTAGCGGAGATTCCACGTGGCCCGGTGCAGGCCTGCGTCGCGAGAGACTTCGAGTTGACGCACGATGCCGCCCGTGCTGTCGCGGATGATCGCGATGACTTTCGGGTCGAGTGACTTGTCCTCTTCACGCAGGGCGTCGATCGTGGGGTACTGCCAGTCCGGCTTCTTCTCCGCGTCCTTGCGTACTTCCTTTCGGCTCTGGATCTTGTCTTTCAAGTAGTACGTGAATGTCGCGCCAAAGGGCGGGTTTGGAGCGTTGTAGTGGTCTGCACCGCTCCAGCCGCGGCCGGTGGTGTTGCCGACGCGGGCGCGTTCGACGTAGTTCCATGTGGTGCGGATGGGGAAGAGGTGTGCGGTCTTCGCGAAGAGGTCCGGGGAGACTTCGCGCAGGGGTGTGTAGTCCTCCATGATGTAGAAGCCGCGGCCGAAGGTGGCCATGACAAGGTCGTTCTCGCGCTGCTGGATATCGAGGTCATGCACCTCGATGGTGGGAAGGCCGGGCACCTTGAACCAGTGCTGCCCAGCGTCGAGCGTGAAGTGGGCACCGAACTCGGTGCCCACAAAGAGCAGGTTGGGGTTGATGTGGTCCTCGGCAAAGGTGTGCACGGTGCCCCGCTCGGGCAGGTCGCCGGTGATGCTGCGCCAGGTGAGGCCCTTGTCGTCGCTCACGAAGACGTAGGGCTTGTAGTCACCCATCTTGTGGTTGTCGAAGGTCGCGTAGACGCGGGCGGCGTCGTGGCTGGAGGCCTTGATGCTGCTGACGAGGGCGGTGACACCTTCCGCGCTGGGGACACCCGGGACGCTCTCGATCTTGCGCCACGACTGGCCTGCATCCTGGGTGACGTGGATGAGGCCGTCGTCGGTGCCGGCGTAGAGGAGGCCTTCGGCCTGCGGCGACTCGCTGAGCGCGACGGCGGTGCCGAAGATCGATGTGCTCATGTGCTTGGCCACAGCGTCGGGCTTCTGAATGACACCCATGACCTTGAACTGATTGCGGTCCAGGCCGCGGGAGAGCTCCCCGCTGATGCGCGTCCATGTATTCCCGCGGTCGTCGCTGCGGAAAATGAAGCTGCCGCCGTAGTAGAGGCGTGTGGCCTTGTGGGGGCTGAGCACGAGGGGCGAGTCCCAGTTGAAGATGAACGGCGGGTCGTCGCGCTTCTCACGGGGCTTGATGTCCACGGTCTCGCCGCTGGCGCGGTCGAAGCGGGTCAGCCCGCCGTCCTGCCACTCGCAGTAGACGGTGTCGGGGTCATCGGGGTCCACCGCGCCATCGAAGCCGTCGCCGCCGACGCACACGAACCAGTCTTCGTTGGTGACGCCCGCGCGGTCCATGGTTCGGCTGGGGCCACCGATGGTGTTGTTGTCCTGCGTGCCCCCGTAGACAAAGTAGAACGGGAGCGAGTTATCCACGAAGCCGCGGTAGAACTGCATGATCGGGATGTTCTCGAAGTGGCGCCAGTTCGCGCGGTCCCAGGTTTCGTAGAGGCCGCCGTCGTTGCCGCCCAGGAGGTGGTCTGTGTTGTTTGGGTCGATGGCGAGGGCGTGCCAGTCCACATGTACATCACGGTGTTCCACGCGTCGCATGGACTTGCCGCCATCGTCGGTGGTGTGGAGGAAGGTGTCCACCGCGTAGAAGCGGTCGGGGTTCTTGGGGTCGGCGATGAGTTCGTTGTAGTACTGCGGGCTGGTGGTCATGTAGCCGCACTGCTTGGTCCAGGACTCGCCGCGGTCGGTGCTGCGGAAGATGCCGCCTTCGCCGTCGGCCGCCTCGATGATGGCGTAAAGAGTGTCGGGGTTGGCGCTGATGGTCATGCCGATGCGGCCCTTGTCGACGCCCGGGATGCCCTTGTCGAGTTTCCGCCAGGTCTTGCCGGCGTCGGTGGACTTGTAGATGGCGCTCTCGGGGCCGCCGTTGATGAGCGTCCACACATGGCGGCGACGCTGGTACGCCGTGGCGTAGAGCGTGCTCGGGTCGCGCGGGTCGATGTGGACCTCGTTGCAGCCGGTCATCTCGCTGGGGCGAAGGATGTTCGCCCACGTTGTGCCGCCGTCGGTGGACTTGTAGATGCCGCGGTCGCCGCCGTCGCTCCAGAGGGGGCCCATTGCGGCGACGTAGACGGTGTTGCTGTCGAGCGGGTCGACGCGGATCATGCCGATGTGCATGGAGTCCTTCAGGCCCACGTTGGTGAACGACGTGCCCGCGTCTCGCGACACGTACACGCCGTCGCCGAAGGAGACGCTCCGTTGGCTGTTGTTCTCGCCAGTACCGACCCACACGGTGCTGCTGTTCGCGGGATCGATCGTGATGCAGCCGATGGCGAAGGAGCCGTAGCCGTCAAAGACGGGCGAGAACGTCACGCCAGCGTTGGAGGTCTTCCACACGTTGCCGCTGGCGACGCCGATGTAGAACTCGGCGCGGTTGGCGGGGTTGACGGCAATGTCAGCGATGCGGCCGCTGAAGAGGGCTGGCCCCAGACTGCGCGCGGCCAGCGGTGAGAACTTCGCGCTGGTGAGTTTCGTGGGGTCTTCGGGTTCGTCGGTCTTCTGCGGCTCGGTCTGTTGAGCGTGGGCGCGCAGGGTCAGGGCTGTGGCAACGAGGGCGGCGGCGAGGGCGGGGTGCATGCGGGACGGTTCCTTTGGAGGGAATGGATGAGTCTGTGGTACGGCCCGGGACGTAGTGCGTTTCGCACGACTGTGCCGGTCAGGGCGCTTGGGCGGTGTCCGCGTGCGCGGGCGGCGGCGGCGGTGCCTGCTGTGACTTGAGGTGGTTTGCGCTCATGTAGCCCAGCGTCATCGCGACCACAAGAAGTGCACCCTGCAGAACGGGCGGCGCGGGCGCGGGGATGTCGAACCAGCGGCAACCAAAGCCGACAACGAAAGCGACGATCGCTGCAATCATGACCTTCATCCGGTGCTCCTGTGCCGTCGTGCCAACAATGCGGCGGCGTGCAATCATTGCATGCTCGTGGAATACCCGCGTGTCCCCCTGGAGAAGCCGATGCGTTCCAAGCTGTTGCTGCTGGCCGGTGCGTCCATGTGCGGTCTTGCTTCGTGCGCGGAGAAGGCCCCGCCGGTCGCGGAGGCGGTGCCCGCCGTGCCCGCGGTGCCGGTAGCCCCCGCTGCGACGCCCGAGCCCGTGGTCGACGTTACGCCCCAGGCGGCGACGGTGCCGTTGCGATGGAATCTTGGCGCGGGCCAGCGCGCGACCTATCGGCTCAAGACTCGGCAGGAGGCGGAGAACGCCGTCGAGCAGATGAAGGAGCGTGCCAGCGGAGGGACGGAAGTGCTGGCAACGTTCGAGGGCGGCGCGGCGGATGACAAGGGCGTGTTCCCCGTGCGGTTCACCTTCGGCGAGCTGTTCACCCACGAGTTCAACCTGGGACGGACGAAGGACTCGCGGTCAACCCCCATCAAGGAGGGAGAGCTGGACGCGATGCGGAACGCAGCGCTACGCGCCATGATCGGTGAGGGCGGTGTGGCTTTGGTGGAACCCAGCGGCCGGGTGCAGAACATCCTTGAGATGCAGGCGGCCTACCAGGGGGCGCGCGGCCGCATCAAGAATCCGGATACGCAGGGCTGGCTGGACCAGATGTACAAGTTCTTCAACCCGGATGCGATGCGGTTCAATCTCACGACGATGTTCGGTTGTGTGCCCGGCGCGGACGCCAAGCCGGGTGACACGTGGACCACGACGAGCGCGCGCGACAGTAACGCGGGCATTCTCGCCTTTGACCGTGTGTGGACGCTTGAAGGTGTCGAGGAGAAGGACGGGCGAAAGTTCGCGACCGTCACCGGCGTGACCCGTGTCACGCTGCCCGAGAACACGGGGCTGCTTTCGTCGTTCTATAACACCACAGTCACCAAGGGTGAGGGGACCGCCCGCGTGGTCTTTGACCTTTCCCGTGGGATGATCGAGTCGGCCCGCATGGAGACCACGCTGGAGTTTGACAACAAACCCAAGGA
>DATAKA010000119.1:0-6951 GCA_036261855.1 Phycisphaerales bacterium
TGAGGCCGCCGGATTCTCGGTCGTCGTGTCCTGCATAGGGCCAATCGTACCGGCGGCTGCGCGAAAGTCGTCCGCGACGGGCGGAGTTCTCCGCTACGCTGTGAGCATGCCGGGTGACGACGCCTCGCACCACCTCCATCACCGTCACGTCGACGCGCCGCACCGCACCCCGCCCGCGCCCCCCAGCGATCCGCACACGCTCGCCGAACTCCTGAGCCCCGCGCTCCAAGGTGCGTGCGATGGCAGGCTCGGGCCCGTCGAGTGGTTCCACGCCACGTGGCAGCGGGGGGGCGCATGCACGGGCTTTTCCACTTTCCGGCTGCGTGACGGCGCGCCGCCCGTGGATGTCATGGTCAAGATGCCCGTTGGCCCGGGCGAACTGCGGTGGACGCGCGACCTGGGCGCCTGCACCCACGAGACGTTTGCGGATGAGAACCGCCTCGCGCTGGTCACGCCGCGTGTGCTGGCCTGCGGCACGGACCTTGGTGGCTACGACCTCTGCTGGCTGGTGGTCGAGAAGCTCTCAGGCCCGCACATGCAGAAGCACATGGACGCGGGCGAGGTGACCGAGCTCCTCGCCGGGGCACTGGAGTTCCACGCCGCGGCCGCGCCCGTTGCGCCGGTGGGGCCCAAGCCGCCATCCCCGGACTGGGAGCGCCTCATCGAGCGGTCTCGCGAGACATGCAAGAACCACGTTATCGCCGGGGAGCAGCACTGGAACGACATGCTGAAGAAGGTTCAGCGGGCCCTGCCCGCGCTCCGCGCCACGTGGGAACGTCGCCCCATCACCACGTGGTGCCATGGCGACCTCCACCCGGGCAACGCGATGCGACGCATCGTGACGGCCGGTGGCGCGGACCCCGGTGCCTTTGGTGCGAAGAGCCCCCTGGTGCTCATTGACCTTGCGCTCGTCCATCCGGGGCATTGGATGGAGGATGCCCTCTACCTTGAGCGTCAGTACTGGGGGCACGCGGAACTGCTTCACGGCATCAAGCCCGTGAGCCTGCTCGCCCGGCTGCGGCGGGAGCGGGGGATGCCGGTGGATGACTACGCCACGATCGCCAACGCCCGCCGCATCCTGATGGCGGCGAGCGCCCCGGCGTTGATCGAACGTGAAGGGAACACCAAGTACCTGCTGGCCGCGATCGAGATGATCGAGCGGCTTTTGCCGCAAGTTCCGCATTAACAGGGGCTTAGACACGAAGCACCGATTTGTGTGGCCGTACTGATCATCGGAGGGGAGCACTCCGTATCATCGGGGCTGTGTGGGATGGGAATCGATCCGCGCGGGGCACGTCCCTGTTCCCGTGGAGTCAGAAAGGGAAAGGCCATATGGACGAGTATGACCGTTTGGAGCAGATCCTCACCGAGGGCAAACAGGATTGGCTGAAGTTCAAGGGCGGCAACAAGGCCGCGGGAACGCGCGTGCGCAAGGTCATGCAGGACATCAAGGCGCAGGCCCAGGTCGTGCGCGAGAAGGTGCTCGAGAACCGCGAGGGCGACCCCAAGCCGGGGTAAGGCTTGGGCGCGGGGCGGGGTGGTTCGTATACTGCCCACGCTGCACGGGATGCGTCCTTGCCCCCGACCCGTGCCGCCGAACACGGGAGGTTTGGTGGTGAGTTCGGTCAGCACAGAACACGAGGGCGGCGTTTCCGGGGAATCTCCGGCGTCGCCGAACAAGTTCCTCTTCGACGTGTCGGGGGTGGACTTTGCTGCGCGCCCCATCACCAAGGCGGACATCGAGACGCGCATCCCGCACCGCGGTGCGATGTCGCTGCTGGACGCCATCGTGTGGCACAACGCGGACTTCTCGCGGACCATCGCTGTCAAGCGTGTGCGGGACGACGAGTTCTGGGTGCCGGGGCACTTCCCGGGCAAGCCGACGTTCCCGGGCGTCCTGATGATCGAGACGGCGGCGCAGCTGGCCTGCTGGACGTTCCTGGCGCGGAAGACCGACACGCCCCTGGTGCTGTTCCTGCGGATCGAGAACGCGGCGTTCCGCAAGTCGGTGTCGCCCGGCGAGGACCTGTTCGTGCTGTGCCAGGAGTTCAAGCACCAGCGCCGGCGGTTCATCAGCGATGTGCAGGGCGTGGTGAACGGCGAGCTCGCGTTCGATGCGCGGCTGTCGGGGATGATGACTGAGCCGCGGGGGTTTTAGTGGCACCGGGCTGCCGCCCGTGTTCGCGCGGCGGCGGCTGGTAGCGGATGAACTGGAATCAGCGCGGCATCACCGGGCGGAAGCCCGGTGCCACGACTACGCCATCACCGGCCGCAGCACCATCGACTCAACTTTCCGTGCCGCCCGCTGCGTGCGGTCGATCGCCACGATCAGACCCAGCGAGAATCCCGTCAGCACCCAGCCCGTGCCACCGCTGGAGAGCAGTGGGAGGGCGATGCCCTTGGTCGGGGCGACGGCGGTCACGACGGCGAGGTTGATCACGGCCTGCAGGCTCACGGTCGCCACGATGCCGAGCGTCACCAGCCGCAGGAACGTGCTGTGCTCGCGCTTCATCACGGCGTACCCGGCCCACGCCAGGGCGATGAACAGGGCGATCACGATGGCCGCGCCGGCAACGCCCAGTTCTTCGCAGATCACCGCGAACAGGAAGTCGGTCCGGTCCTCGGGCAGGTAGCCGAGCTTCTGGATGCCGAAGCCCAGGCCGCGTCCCCAGCCCTCGCCGCCCGCGACAGCGACCAGCGACTGGATCGTGTGGTAGCCGATGCCCTCCGCGTCCTGGTAGGGGTCGCGGAAGGCCATGATGCGGGCCATGCGGTAGTCGCTGGTCATGATGGCCAGCACCACCGCCGCGATCGGGATGGGCGACAGCGCGATGAAGTGCCGCAGGCGCGCCCCGCCCGCGAGCAGCAGCAGCCCCGCGACCGCGGCGATCAGGGCTCCGGTGCCCAGGTCCTCCAGCACAATGAAGCCGGAGACCAGGCCCACCGCCGCGAGCGCCGGGCAGAGGCCGGTCAAGAAGCGGGAGAGGTCGGTGGTGGGGACGGTAGAGCCGGGTGAGGCTTTGGTGGATGACGCCCGGAGGCAGTACCACGAGATCAGCACGACCATCGCCCACTTGGCGATCTCGGACGGTTGCAGGGAGAGGGCATCGCCCGTGCCGGGGATGCTGATCCAGCGATGGGAGCCGTTCCTGGCACGCTCGATGCCCGGCAGGTAGACCAGTGCGCACACAAGGACGAGCGCCAGCGCGCCCACGCCCAGCCCCGCCCACGTGCGCCAGGCGGCGCGGGAGGGGGTGCAGTCCGCGTTGGGCGACGGGGTCTCTGCCCACGCGGCGAGCCTGCGCACAGGGAAACAGGCCGCGGCGGCCATGGCACCGACCGCCAGCACCATATAGATGGCGCTGCGGCTGGTCAGGATGCTGCCGACGGTCAGGGCCTGGACCACGGGGGCATCGGCCGAGACGGAGCGGACGGTCATGTCCGCCGAGTTCACCATGATCACCCCGATGGCGAGCAGGGTGAGCACGCAGAGAACGATGGTGTGGCCCGGGCGCAGCATAAGCCAAGTCGTATCGGCGAGGGGTGCGCGGGGGCGTGAAAAGTGCTGGGGGCGGCTGGGGGCAGGGGCCGGGGGGTGTCGAAGATCCGTTGCTCGCGGCCCTAGTGGCTACAGGCACGGGCCGCCGGCGAACACGCTGAGGAGGGCCTCGATATCCAGTGTGTCCGGGTAGAGCCCATCGTTGTTGAAGTCCACGTCGCCGCACTCGTTGGTCGAGCAGGGCCCGCCGGAGAAGACGGTGAGGAACTCGAAAATGTCGAAGGTATCGGGGAAGAGCCCGTCGTTGTTGAAGTCCAGGCAGTCGCACACGGGGATGTCGATGGCGGTCGCGCTGCTGGTGGCCGAGCCGCAGCCGCTGCTCACCACGAGGTCGTACGAGCCCGAGTCGTTGGCAAGGGTGCCCAGCACGCTGAGCTCGAACGAGTCGGCGCCCGAGATGTACGACCCCCACGGCGTGAACCCGTTGGCCAGAGGCACGCCGTTGCGACGCCACTGCGGGCTGGCGGCCTCGTAGCCCTCGGCGACCGCGGCGGTGAGCGTGAACTCACGCCCAGGGCACAGTGAACCACCAAACTGCACGCCGCCCGCGAACCAGGGAACTCCCGTCTCGAAGAAGCGGGCGTAGCCCATGGCGTACTTGACGGGCGTGCCCACCGCGGTGAACTGGCCGCCCACGTGCAGTTCTCCCGCGAACGACGCGAGGGACAGCACCGGGCCGTTGGTGCCGGCGTCGATGGGGCTCCACGCCGAGCCGTTCCAGCGTGCGAGGTTGGTGGTCGCGGGCAGCCCGCCCGCGGCGGCGAATGAGCCGCCCACGACGAGCGTGCCGTTGGAGACCTTGAGGGCGTACACGGGGCCAGAGACTCCGCCGTTCACGTCCACCCATGCGGAACCGTTCCAGCGAGCAATGTGGTTGATGGGCGTGCCGCCCGACGCGGTAAAGTCGCCTCCTGCGTAGATGGACCCGTTGTAGAACTCCAGGGCACGCACGGTGTTGTTGAACCCAGCGCCCATCGCCACCCAGGCCGCGCTGTTCACCAAGGTGCTCTGGCTGTACGCGGCGACATTGGAGACCGACACCCCACCCGCCGTCGTAAACGCACCGGCCGCGACGAGTCGCACGGTGTTGACGTTGACGGTGTACCCGCGCATCGCGAGGATGGGCCCGTTGACACCCTCGGGCCCGGGCGTGGGAGCGGCTGTCACGCCCTGCCACGCAGAGCCGTTCCAGCGGGCGATACGGCTGGTGGTTGTCGCGCCCGACGCGGTGAAGTCACCCGCGGCGTAGATCGAGCCGTTGAAGTTCGTGATGGACCGCACGGTGTTGTTGAAGCCGCTGCCCATGGGCTGATAGCCCGCGACCAGGCTGTTGAGCCGGACGATGCGGTTCACGTTCTCAACGCTGCCGCTGCCGAACGAGCTGAACGAGGTGAAGTCGCCGCCGAGGTAGAGGTTCGTTGAGAAGGGCGGCGAACTGGCGGGCGCGGCGAACGCGGCGTGGATGACGCCGTAGTTCGGGCTGTTCGTCGGGAAGAGTGTTGTGGAGTTGAACTTCAGACCGTTCCAGCGGAGGAAGTTCCACGGGAGGTAGCCGGGCTGGTACTGGAATCCGAAGTCACCGCCGATCATCATCGAACCTTCCCACGGCGCCAGGGCGCGTACGCCGGCCGAGTAGGTCTTCAGCACGCCCGCGGTGGGGAGCCACGCGGAGCCATCCCACTGCGCGAGGCCCGCGTAGCGGGTGAGGTTGCTGTTTGAGAAGATCCCGCCCACGAACAGTCGGTTGTTGTACACGGTCATGACGCGGGCCGACTCATCGGCGTACGCAGGCTGATCGGTGCCCAGCCCCGCCGCGAGCGGGGACCACGCAGCGCCGTTCCACGCCGCCATGTTGAGGGCGGGCGCGCCGCCGGCCCGCCGGAACTGCCCGGCCGCGATCAACTGTCCATTGAACGATGCGAGGCCGTACACGCCGCGCCGGAAGACGTTGAAGACATCGGGGTCGGGGCGCGCGAGCCCGTCACCGAGGGCGGCCCAGGACACACCGTTCCATCGGGCGATATCGTGGACGGGAACCCCGCCTGCGGAATTGAACCTGCCGCCGGCCACGAGCGACCCGGCGTGGGACGCGAGGGCGTACACGATCGAGTCCTGGGTTGACGTGGCGGTGGTATCGTCCAGGGCGATGCCGCCGCCAACCGGGTGCCACGTGCCCGCAACGTGGTTCCACCGCGCGATGCGGTTCACGCTCACACCGCCCATCGACGTGAAAGTGCCCGCCGCGTACAGCTCGTTGTTGTGCACCGCGAGTGCGTACACCGTGCCGTTGCTCCCGCTGCCCATCGTCTGCCACGAGGTGCCGTTCCATCGCGCAATACCGTTGGCGATGGGGCCCGCCGCGCCGTTCACCCGCTGGAACCCGCCGGCGACGATGAGGTCGCCGTTGAAAACAGTCATCGCGTTCACGACGACCGCTGGCACACCGCTGCCATTGTCGGGGCCCCAGAGCCCGCCGCCCAGCGCGCTCCAGGCCGACCCGGTCCAGCGGGCAACACCCGGCAACGGCGCGCCGCCGGTTGTGGCGAACAGGCCGCCGGCGTACAGCGTGTTGTTCAGTGTCGCCAGGCTGCGGACGAGGCCGTATTGCGGGTTGCCCTCCAGCCCGGCACCCAGCGCCGCCCACGACGTGCCGTCGAACGTTGCGATGTTGTTCGCCGCCACAGGCGTGGTGGAACTGCCCGCAAGCCAGCCCGCGATGGCGAACCGTCCGCCGATGACGAGCCGGGCGGGCGCGGGGCCGGCACCGTCGGGGTCCCAAGTGGTGGAGGAGAAGACGAGGTCCGCGTTGGTATTGCCGGAGACCGCCCGCCACCCGGTGCATTGGGCGCTGGCGGCGTGGGTGATGGCTGCCACCAGCAACATGAGGGTGGCGAGGGTTCGGGACTGGTTCATGGCGTGCGTCTCCGGGGCCGGCGCACCTGCGGGGCCTCTGGAGCTAGAGGCGCTGCCCAGCGCGGCTCCACGCACTCTGAATCACACAGAAACGAGGAATCACACGGAAGTGAGCCAACACCGGGTCCATGCCCGGTTCAGCCTTGATGCTGCGCAATCAGAGATTCCTCGCAAACAGACGCCGATCATCGCCCTGCGAGGGGCATCGTCATGCTCGTGACGGTAAGGCCGGAGGGCACGCACATCGCCAGCGCCGACGCCGCCAAGTCCGGCAACGAAAGGTCGCTGGGCGTGTCCGCGATCTGGGCCAGGGCCGCATCGGGAGAAACGCACTCTTCCCCGGGCGTCGCGGCGAGGCACTGGGCCAGTTCCATCGCGTCTTCCTCGTGGAAGGGCAGCAGGTACCGCGGGCCAGAGACGGCATAGACGGTGACTTCACGCGCTGTGGTGCCGCAGGGCATGGCGATCGCTTCCGCCAG
>DATAKA010000002.1:0-17692 GCA_036261855.1 Phycisphaerales bacterium
CAGGCGGGTGCGTGGTACGGCAACCCCGAGATGATCCAGGTGCACCCGACGGCGATCCCGGGCGCGGACAAACTCCGGCTGATGAGTGAGTCGGCCCGCGGCGAGGGCGGGCGCGTCTGGGTTCCGCGGAAGAAGGGCGACACGCGCGCCCCGCGTGAGATTCCTGAAGGGGAGAGGTACTACTTCCTCGAAGAGCGGTACCCCGCGTACGGCAACATCGTCCCACGAGACATCGCGACCCGCGAGATTTTCTCCGTCTGCGTGAACGACGGCATGGGCGTCAGCGGCGAGAACAGCGTGTACCTCGATCTGACGCACAAGGACCCCGAGTATCTCACGAAGAAGCTTGGCGGCATCCTGGATATCTACGAGAAGTTCGTGGGCGTCGATCCCCGCGTTGAACCCATGAAGATCTTCCCCGCCGTGCACTACACCATGGGCGGGCTCTACACCACCTTTACCAAGGGCTCGTACAACCCCACACAGGCGACGGCCAAGCACAAGTCCGGCACACGCCCGCCCATCAACTTTGACATCGGGCTGGGTATGCAGCCCGGCGCGACCAACAACAGCATGACCAACGTGCCGGGGCTTTACGCTTTCGGTGAGGTCAACTTTGCGTACCACGGCGCCAACCGCCTGGGCGCCAACGCGCTGCTCTCGTGCATCTTTGATGGCCTCTTCTGCGGCGTCAGCGTTGCGAACTACGTCAGGAGCGAGGCAGTCAGCAAGAGCCCGGCGGCGGACGCGCCCCAGACCTCGTTCGACCGCGTGGTCGATGCGGAGCAAGCCAAGTCCAGGCGGCTCCTCGATGCCGTCGATCCGGCTGGAAATCGGGCACCGGAAGTAAACCCGTACATCATCGGCAAGGAACTGGGCGACGAAATGACCGCCGCGTGCACGGTGGTCCGCACTGAGGCCAGGCTGAAGCAGTGCCAGAACAAGCTCGCTGAGCTGAAGGATCGCTATTCACGGCTCCGGCTCGCGGATGCCGCGACGTGGACCAACCAGTCGCTGTCGTACACACGCGCCCTGGGCGACATGCTGACGCTGGCCGATGCGATCGCCCTCGGTGCCATCACCCGAAAGGAAAGCCGCGGAGCCCACTACCGGACCGACTACCCGGAACGCGATGACGCCAACTTCATGAAGACCACGCTCGCAAAGTTCAACGCCTCTGATCGTGCCACCTCCATCGAACTTTTCCCCATCGACGCATCCCTCATCCTCCCGACCGCCCGCACCTACGGCAAGAAGGGCTGAAGAGCCCCAACCGAGACACCGCCATGAGCGAGAACGCACCCTCCCACATCCCCTTCGCCCAGGCCCAGGACAAGGCCATGCGCGAGTCCAACCGTCGGGTGGCGAAAGCGGGCCGCACTGTCGTCTTCCGCATCAAGCGGTGCGACGGCCCCGGCAAGCCCAGCCGCTGGGAGGACTTCAAGGTCCCCGTGGCCGTCAATGCCAACGTCATCTCGTGCCTTCAGTGGATCGCTGCGAACCCTGTGACGGCGGACGGGCGACAGAGCACCCCGGTGGTCTGGGACTCCGGCTGCCTGGAGGAAGTCTGCGGCGCGTGCACCATGGTCATCAACGGGCGCGTCCGGCAATCCTGTTCGTGCCTCATCGACGAGTACGCACCGGGCGACGGCGACATCCTCACCCTTGAGCCCATGAGCAAGTTCCCGGTCGTCCGCGACCTTTGGGTGGATCGTGAGCGGATGTTCGACGCCCTCAAGCGGGTGCGGGCCTGGGTGCCCATCGATGGAACGTATTACCTGGGAGCCGGGCCCAAGGAGCGTCCTGCCCAGCAGGAGACGCACTACAAGCTCAGCGAGTGCATGACCTGCGGATGCTGCCTGGAAGCGTGCCCCCAGTTCACGCAGGAGCCCGACCGGTCGGCATGGTCAACCGCGTTCATCGGTGCGCAGGCCATCAGTCAGGCCCGGCTGTTCAACGAGCATGAGACCGGCAAACAGCTTAAGGACGAGCGTCTTGACGCGCTGGCGGGCCCGGGCGGTATCAACGATTGCGGTAATGCTCAGAACTGCGTCAAGGTGTGCCCCAAGGGCATCCCGCTGACCGAGTCGATTGCGGCGATTGGCAGGGACTCAACGATCCACGCGGTGAAGCAGTTTTTCCGGGGCTAACCCCCCATTTGATCGGTGCTTGGGCGGGATGAGGCGTGCGAGTTGAAATCCCCCCGACTACCAGCCTAAAGTCGAGGCCCGTCGCAGCGCGGCTGGGGTCTGAAAGGTCGCTCTATGCCCAAGAACAAGACGCACAAGGGTCTGCTCAAGCGGATCCGCATCACCAAGACCGGCAAGATCCGGCACAAGTCCGCCAATCACAAGCACCTGCGTTCGGGCAAGGGCGGCAAGAAGCTGCGCCAGTACCGCAACGACCCCTACATGAGCAGCGCGGACGCGAAGCGTCTCGAGAAGCTCCTGTTCCGCCGCATCCGCGGTCGGGAGCAGCCCCGCACGGCCGTCCGCCGCAGCCCCAGCCCTGCGCAGCGCAAGGCGGCGCAGGCCGAGGCGGCGAAGGCCAAGAAGGATTAACGCCAGAGTTGAGGTTTTTCCGCGGCCCGGCATGCATGCCTGTGGTCGCTTCGCACCGCACGACGGGACCTAAGTCAGGCCCACCCCTTCCGGGATGTTCCTGCCCCGCTCGAGCACTTTGATGGAGTTCGACCATGCCCCGCGTTCGTAAAGGCGCAGCCCGCGCTCAGGCCAGGAAGCGCATTCTCCGCAAGGCCCGTGGCTATTACGGGTCCAACAGCACGTCCAAGTACCGAGCACGCAATGCGGTCATCCGCGCGGGCGTGTACGCGTTCCGCGACCGCCGCCGCGTGAAGCGCGACTACCGCAAGCTCTGGATCACCCGCATCACCGCGGCGTGCAAGATGCGCGGCACCCGCTACAGCCTGTTCATGAACGGCCTCAAGAACGCCGGCATCGTGCTGAACCGGAAGATGCTGAGCGAACTGGCGATCCACGACCCCAAACTCTTCGACAAGATCACCGAGATCGGGGTCAAGGCCAGCAAGGCCGCCCCTGCGAAGGCTTGAGTTTCTTTCCTGAAGTTGAACGGGCCCGGACGCATGTCCGGGCCCGTTTTCGTTTCCTCAAAGCGGCAGGCCTGCTCGCGCTCAGCTGAGCCTATCGCGATTGGTTCCGTGCGATGTAGTCCTTGGCCTTGGCTTCCAGTCTCGCGTCCTTGAGCCCGACCGCCTTGGCCTCCGCCAAAGCCGCTTCCCATGTCAGGCCGCCGTCCAGCACCCGGTACGGGAGCCACGCCGCGCCCACCCTGTTGCCGCTCCGGCAGTGCAGAAGCGCTGGGCCATTGAGGGACCCGAACGCCTTTCGCGACGCCGCGAAGACCTCGTCCGTCAATTCGGCATCGCCCTGATACGGGATGTTGACGTACGCAAGGCCCAGTTGTTCAGCAATCGTCCTTTCGTCATAACCGCGGTCCTCGGACGCTTTGCGGAAGTCAATCACTGCGGTCGCACCAGCGGCTTTGCTCGCGCCGATCGCCGCGGCGTCCGGTTGCGCACGGTCAAACTGGTGGCGGAACGAGCCCAGGGACACGACCGTACGACCCGGCGTTGGCGCGGGGAGGCGTGGCGTTTCACGGGCGCTGGCCTCGTGGCCTTCACGCACGAATTCACTCACGCCCAATGCGTGCGAATGGAGCAGCGCGACCGTCTCTTGATCGGCACCACTCTCCCTGATCGAGACGCCCTTGTTCGTCAGTGAAACAGCGATCGTCACCCTTTGATGATTGTCGAAAAGGTCGACAAACACCGGGTCCCACGCCCGAACCCGGCTGCCCGACTTCATGCGGCTTTGCATCGCGAGCGTGTGGTCCTTGATCCGGGCTGCGACATCAGGATCGTCGGATTCCGTGGCCGCTTCTACGCCGGTGGCGGTGAGAGTCACCACGCGGCGGATCTTTGTGTGGTCCGCCAGCAGGCTCTGGAAGACAGCCTTGTCGTAGGCAAGCGTGCCTGGCGGTGGATCGCCCGGCGAGGCCACTTGCTGCAGGGGCTGCGAACCGCATGCCTGCAGGAGCAGGCACACAGCACCGATCAGCGCGGGAACGACGGGCGAGTAACGGAAGTTCATGGAATCTCCTTCGGTGGGGCTCCGTGCGGTGAATCCCCATCTTGAGAGGCATTGTTGACCACGCGGGTTCCCTGCGAAGTGTGGCGTGCAGAACGTAAAGTGGGGCCGACCGGCTCGATTCCGATGGTGTCGGTCATGTGTTCGTCGGTGGCGTTGGAAAGCGTCGACAAGCACCCGGCAACGCTCATTCTCATGATCGGAGGCACAGCAGAGCCGCTGAGTTGGATCGGTCGATGGCGTCCAATCTTGATGGCGTGGGAGTGGACGGGTCGGCCGAGGGACGCTGAGTGCTGAGCCACATGTTGCTCATCTCATTCAGGCTTTTAAACGCCGGTCATCCGGCGCAAGCTCCTCAAACCACAGTGCTCGACACTGGGGGTGGACGGGGTCATTGTGACGTCTGTGCGTTCCGCTCGTGACCGGGAATTGGTGCTGGTTTCGGGCGAAGAGATTGGCCGCGAGTGCCGATAATGTGGGCATGACCACGCTCGCCTTTTCGTGTCCCGCCGTCCGGCGGCTTGCTGTCCTGACGGGCGGGGGCGATTGCCCCGGCCTCAACGCGGTCATCCGCGCCGTGGTGCGGGATGCCCTGCACTGCGGCCTCGAGTGCTACGGCATCGAGGACGGGTACCTGGGCTTGATCGAGAACCGCATGCGGCGGCTCACGATGAATGATGTCACGGGCATCATCAACCAGGGCGGCACCATCCTGGGCAGCAACAACAAGAGCAACCCCGAGCGGCACAAGGTGGGCGAAGACGCCGCGGGCAACCCTATCTACAAGAACGTGCTCGATGACTGCATTCGGAACATTGAGAACGCGGGGATTCAGGCGCTGGTCACCATCGGCGGAGACGGAACGCACACCGGTGCCGCCATGTTCGCACGCAAGGGCGTGCCGATCGTTGGGGTGCCCAAGACGATCGATAACGATATCGAGGGCACCGAGATCACCTTCGGCTTTCAGACCGCGGTGAGCACCGCGACGGATGCGCTCGACCGGGTGCGTACAACGGCGGACAGCCACCACCGCGCCATGGTGGTCGAAGTCATGGGCCGTAACGCGGGGTGGCTCGCGCTGCACTCGGGCGTCGCCAGCGCGAGCGACATGATCCTGCTGCCCGAGATCCCGTTCCGCATTGAGGCGGTGTACGAGCACGTCATGAAGCGCAGCCGGCTGGGCAAGCGGAGCAGTCTGATCTGCGTGAGTGAGGGCGCACGGCTGGAGGGCGGGAAGCAGGTAGTCGCCCGGCGCGTGGAGAGCAGCCCCGACCCGATCCGCCTCGGCGGTGTCGCAAAATTCATCGCCGAGAAGCTCGAAGACGAGACCGGCGTGGAGAGCCGCTACACCATCCTCGGCCACACGCAGCGTGGCGGCACCCCTGTGGCAAGCGACCGAGTCCTCGGGACGCTCATGGGCAGCCACGCCATGACGCTCCTGCGCGAGGGCAAGGTGGGCCGCATGGTCGCGATCCAGAATGGTCGGCTCGCCGACGTGGACCTCGCGACCGCCGCGGGCAAGCAGCGTTTGGTGAAACTTGATGATCCGCTGATTCTCGCAGCGAGGAACGTTGGGGCCCAGTTCGGGGATGAGGAGAACTGAGCGGCGTAACCTCGCTCATGAACCTCGACCTCACAGGAAAGTGCGCTCTGGTCTGCGGTGCTTCGGGCGGTATTGGGCGGGCCTGCGCCATGGAGCTCGCCTCTCTCGGCGCGAGCGTTACGCTCGCGGCCCGTGATGAAGCAAAGCTCAAGGATGCTGTCGCATCGCTCCCCAAGCCCCGCGGCGACAAGCAGCGGCATGACTTCTGGGTTGTGGACTTGTCCAAGAGCGGCGAGCTCAAGCAGCGCGTTTCGCAGTTGCTCAGCGACGGACGCGCGTACCACATCCTCGTCAACAACACCGGCGGTCCGCCGCCGTCACGCGCGATCGACACTGCGCCGGAGGCGTTCGCCGCAGGGCTCGAGAGCCTCCTGACGACACCTCACATTCTCGTGCAGGCCTTGGTGCCGGGCATGACCGCCGCGAAGTATGGCCGAGTCATCAACATCGCCAGTACAAGCGTCAAGCAGCCGATCCCGAACCTGGCGGTGAGCAACGCGATCCGCGCGGCGACCGCCAACTGGGCAAAGAACCTTTCCCAGGAGCTTGCCGCCAGCGGTATCACCGTCAACAACATCCTCCCCGGGTATACCGACACCGAACGTCTCAACCAGTTGTTCACGAACCGCGCGAGCAAGACGAGTTCGACGGTGGAGAAGGTCAAAGCGGACGTCATCGCCTCGATTCCCGCGGGGCGTCTGGGTGCGGCGGAAGAGGTCGGGGCGGCCGTCGCGTTCCTTGCCAGCCCCGCGGCCGCGTACATCAGCGGGGTGAATCTGCCCGTCGATGGCGGCAGGCTCGCGACGCTGTAGATGTCTTCTGCGGACTTGGAGTTGGCCGTACGCACGCGCGATAGACTTTGGCGTGCTGACCCTGTCCAACTTCATCTCAGGCACCCCGCGCGACCCCGCATCTGGAGCGCACTTGGATGTCATTGAGCCTGCGACGGGCACGGTGTACGGACGCGTTCCCGACAGTGGTGCAGAAGATGTTGACGAAGCGGTCAAGGCCGCAAGGGTTGCCTTCCCCCAATGGGCCGGCACGCCCGCCGCTGAACGCTCGCGCCTCCTGCTTCGACTCGCGGACCTTGTCGATCGTGACATGGAAGCGCTCGCCGCTGCCGAGAGCAGGGATAGCGGAAAACCGGTGTCGGTCGCCCGCACGGTGGACATCCCCCGCAGCGCGGCCAACCTGCGGTTCTTTGCCACGGCGATTCTGCACACGACCGGGGAGATGCACGACTTCGACGGTGGGGGCGTGCCCGGCGGAGTTCCAGCGATCAACTACACGCTGCGCCGGCCGCGGGGTGTGGCGGGCTGCATTTCGCCTTGGAACCTGCCGCTGTATCTGTTCACATGGAAGATTGCGCCCGCACTCGCGGCCGGGTGCACGGTGGTGGGCAAGCCGAGCGAAGTGACGCCGGTGACCGCGTGGATGCTGGGAAACCTTGCGCGCGAGGCCGAGCTGCCCGCGGGAGTCCTGAACATCGTGCATGGTGGGGCGAAGACCGGCGCTGCGATTGTGGAGCATCCGGAGGTGGGCACGCTCACGTTCACGGGTTCGACAGGGGTGGGGCAGTGGATTGGGTCACGTGCTGGACAGATGCTCAAGCGCGTCAGCCTGGAACTGGGTGGCAAGAACCCGTTTGTGATCTTTGACGATGCCGACCTGGACACTCCCGGTTCGGGCGCGATCGACACTGCGGTGCGTGCGGCGTTCAGCAACCAGGGGCAGATTTGCCTGTGCGGCTCGCGGCTTTTGGTCCATGAGAAGGTGTACCACCGTGTGGTCGCGGGCGTGGTGGAGCGGGCGAAGGCCCTCCGCGTTGGTGATCCGGTGGACGCGACGACGCAGTTTGGGTCACTCGTGAGCCGGGTGCACTTCGACAAGGTCTCCGGCATGGTTGAAGAGGCGAAGAATGCGGGTGGCGTAGTGCTCACGGGCGGCGGGCCGGTGCCGGTGGCGTCCCTGCCCGAGCGGTGCCGCGGCGGGTTCTTTTATGCGCCGACGGTCATCACCGGGCTGGACAACTCCTGCCGTGCGGTGCGCGAGGAAATCTTTGGGCCTGTCGTGACCATCCAGAAGTTCTCAAGCTGGAACGAGGCGGTTTCGCTGGCGAACAGCACGGACTACGGCCTTGCATGCACGGTGTTCACGCAGGACGTTGCGCGTGCCCACCAGTTTGCAGCGCAGGTGCAGGCAGGCATCGTCTGGGTGAACTGCTGGATGGTGCGCGACCTCCGCACGCCCTTCGGCGGCATGAAGCACAGCGGCGTGGGGCGTGAGGGCGGGAACGAAGCACTCCGACTCTTTACCGAGGCGAAGAACGTGTGTGTGAAGAGTTGAACCACGAAGACACGAAGAGCACGAATAGGAAAGAAGCGGACTGGAGAGGCAATGGATGCCAGTGCTGGCGCAGCCCACCATGAACGAAACGTCGATCTGGTGATGGCGTCTTCAGCTTTTCTTCGTCCGACGAAGTGGTTATGTAGTGAACTTCCGGAACTTACCCCATGACCCACGACACCATCCACAGCACCACCGCTGCCCAGCCCGTGGGGCCGTACCCGCACGCCCGCCGTGTGGGCAACCTCCTGTTCCTGTCCGGTGTTGGCCCGCGCCAGCGCGGCAGCAAGGTCGTCCCGGGCTCGAGGGTCGACGTCGCCGGCGCCCTCCTCGACTACGATATCGAGGCCGAGATTCGTTCATGCTTCGCCAATGTCCGAGCCGTGCTGGCCGATTGCGGTGCCAAGTGGGAGGACATCGTCGATATCACTGTCTTCATGACGAACATGCAGCGCGATTGGGCGGGCTATTCCCGCGTGTACGCGGAGTTCTTCCCGCCGGGCGGCAATCAGCCCACGCGGACCACGCTGGAGATCAAGGGTTTGCCGCAGGGGGGGAACACGCCGATTCACTTTGAGGTCAAGGTGGTGGCGGTTCTCTCAGAGCGCGCCCAATAGCCACCCGCCCCGAAACCGTGAGAGCCTTGTGCTACACCGGCACGTTTGCATACGACACAGCGCGAGAGGTAGTTTTTTCAGGCCGACCGACCCACCGGTGGGGCACATGGCGCATGATGAACGCCGAGTCGAACGCCACCTCGCCCTTCCCAAAACGTGATGGGTCATCGAAGAAGGAAGATGAAACCGTCTGCACGTTCAGCGCTCTCATGTTCCAAGCGTTGCAGCACAATTCGACGCCGTCAAGCTTCGGGGAGTGTGCGCGGGCGGAGTACCCGATGCAGCCGCTTTTGAAGAAGGAAGATGCTTCAGCGGTGTCTCGAAAGACCGACCCAGCAGGCGGAGAGTCGCAGATCTCGGCGACGACGCGGACGCTGGTCGTCGCATCATGTGAAAAGAACTCGACGCGTACCCGCTCGGCATCTTCATGGACGGTGAACTTCGCGGCGTGGTGCTCGCCAGGAAAAAGCCTGCCGCCGGCCATGTGATTGACAACCGACGAGGAGTCCCGTCGCGGAATGAACACACCCGTGCGGATGCTGTCTTGCTCATCCCATTCCACGGCAATGCGATGTGCTGCGTTTTCCGACGTGCAACCAAAGCATGCTGGCAGCCACACGGGGCGGATGTCCCTGAGCCCAATCAGGCAAATGCCCGCAATCGACCAGCCATCTACAAGCTGCGGGCGGAACGGGGCCGGCAAATGCCTCTCGATGGCTTCAGGGCGAACCCTGTAGTTCACAAGGACTCGCCGCACAATCGTGCCTTGGATTGTGGCCAGCATGTCGTATCTTACGGCGAGATACCTAATAGCGTCTCAGGACCGCACGAACGGGGCTTGCGTCGGACCCGGCTAGTTTCAAAGGTTGTGCGAAGAGTTCATAGACCCCCGGCTCGACACCCTTCAGCATCAATCCCTCAAGGATGGCAATGCCGTGCCGGAAGATCGCGCGGTGAGCGGGCAAGTCCTTGGAGTCCTGCAGATCGACGCTGGGCGCATCAACACCGATCGTGATGACCCCTTTGGACGCGAGCATCTCCACCAATTCCACCGAAAGTCCCGCAAAGTCGCTGTTCCACCGCATTGGATCAGGGAATGACCCGGTCGCAATAAGCACCCGTGCCTCGCGGATGGCTTCGATGTTCTCGAGGTCTTGCGACTCCACACGCCACGATCCCTCAGTCTTCGAGCGTCGGGCTCGCACGACCCGGCACGTTCCGATGTAGTGCGTCAGCGGCATGACTTCCATGCCGACAGCGCCCTCGCTGCTGTTGGCGTAATGGTTGCTTGCGTCCGCGTGACTCCCGAGGTGCACGGTGGTACGGATCGTGCTCAGCGTGACAGTGTCGCCCTTTTCCTTGTCCAGCAGCACTTCACGCGAGAATGCCGTATCGCCGGGCCACACTCCGATGGCAGAGGAGATAGTGGGTGAGATGTCAATCAGATTGCCATCGCTGCGTCCGCTCTTGAAGTTGCGTGCCGCTGGTGCGTCAAGCAATGAGGCGGCAACCTCCTTGACTCTCTGGACCCACGCATGGTGACCAAGTGCGGAGTACTCGGACTGGGGAAGCGTGCACGCAACGGCCTCGACGAGCATTCCCAGTTTCCGGCCGCTCTCCTGCGCCTTCACATACGGCACCGTCGAGAAACTCACGAGGTTGTACTGCGGCTCAACCTTGTCCGGGAACGCTGCGTGCAGCGCCTGCTCGATCTTCTTGCGGTACTGCCACTCCGGCCGGCCCGCCAGGTCCCGCATCTCCGTGAAGTTGGCCAGCGCCATGTCCGCGATCGCGTCCGCGTTGGGCTTCCGAGCCGTCTGGTAGGCTTCGAGTGCTTCCCGCTGATCCTTGTATGACTTCAGGCACCGCACCAACTCCACGCAGTCCTCAAAGCCGCAATTGATCCCCTGCCCATAAAACGGCACGATCGCATGGGCCGCGTCGCCCACCAGGACGCACTTGCCTTCCCGATGCCACGGCCAGCACCGCACCGTCACCAGCGACGACGTGGGGTTGCGCTCGAAGTCCTCCACCAGCGTGGGCATCAGCGGCACGGCGTCGCCGTAGAAGCTCGCGAAGTGGGGCAGAATGTCTTCACGCGTCCGCAGGTTCGCGAACGAATGCTCCCCCTCCCACGGCCAGAACAGCGTGCACGTGAACGACATGTCCCGATTGGGCAGGGCGATCATCATCGCCCCGCCGCGGGGCCAGATGTGCAGGGCGTTGAGAGCCATTGCGGGCTCTCCGTCCACAGCTGGAATGTGCAGCTCTTTGTAACCGTGCCCCAGGTACGTCTGCGAATATTCGAAACGGTCGGTCTTCTGCATCACGCCGCGGAGCGCGGAGAACGCACCGTCCGCGCCCACCAGCAGGTCGGCCGAGTCACGCACGGTCGAGCCGTCACCCCGTTGGAAAATGGCCGTGCCCTGCGCGAGATTCGCATCGACGCAGAGATGGTCAAAGACCATCGAGATCCCGGGGTGTGCCGCCGCGGCTTTGATGAGCGTGAGATTGAGCCCGCCGCGTGACACGGAGTTGATGGCGTCCGCGGGGTTCTTGCTGTACGGCTGGAAGCTGGTCGTCCCGTCCACCGCATGGATCAACCGACCCGGCATGGGGATCGCGTCCATCTCCATGACCGTCTGTTCGAGGCCCGCCTCTCGCAGCCCGGCGAGCCCCCTTGCGGAGAGGGCGAGGTTGATGGACCGTCCACCGACGTAGCCCGCGGCCCGAGGGTCCGACCGGCGCTCGTAGACGCGGACAGCCCAGCCGTCGCGGGCGAGGAGCACGGCGAGGAGTGCGCCGGCGAGGCCGTCTCCGATGATGATGGCGGTGCGTGGCATGGGTCAGGTCAGGGGTGCGAGCTCGTTGACGAACCGCCAGACGTCATGGAAGGAGTTGTACAGGGGGACCGGAGCAGCGCGGAGAATGTCGGGCTCGCGGAAGTCGCAGACGACACCGCGGGTGAGCAGTGTCTGCTGTAAGGCGCGGGAGGAGCCGGGCACGACGAGGGACAGTTGACAGCCGCGGCTGGCGGGGTCGCTGGGTGTGCGGATGGAGACGCGCGGGGCCTTTGCCTTGATGAGTTGCTCGAGGTAGCCGGTCAGTGCGAGGGACTTCTCGCGGAGGGCGGGCATGGTCGCCCGATCGAACAGCGCCAGCGAGGCCTTGAGGGGCGTGAGCGAGAAGATGGGGGGGTTGGAGAGGGCCCAGCGATCGGTGCTGCGCACGGGGTTGAACTCTGGTCCCATCTTGAAGCGCGATGCCGGGTCGTTGCCCCACCAGCCGGCAAACTGGGGCAGGTGAGACGCGTGGTGCTTCTCATGGACAAACGCTCCGGCGATGGCGCCGGGCCCGGCGTTGAGGTACTTGTACGAGCACCACGCCGCAAAGTCGGCCCCGATGTCGTGCAGTTGGACGGGCACGTTGCCCGCGGCGTGCGCAAGGTCCCAACCCACCCGCGCGCCCGCGGCATGCCCGGCCTGAGTGATCGCACGCATGTCGAACCATTGACCAGTGAGGTAGTTGACGCCACCGAGCATGACGAGCGCCAACGCGTCCTTCTCGCGGTCGATCGCGGCGAGAACGTCCTCCGATCGCAGTGTGTGCTCGCCTTGCCGCGGAGTGAGCCGCACGATGGCGTGCACCGGATTGAAGCCACACGCCCGAGCGTGGAACTGAGCCTGGCTCTGCACGGCGTACGAATCGCTCGGAAAGGCCGAGTCCTCGATCATGATCTTGAACCGGTCCTGCGTGGGCGTGTAGAACGACGCCATGAGCAGGTGCAGGTTCACCGTGAGGGAGTTCATCGCCGTCACTTCGCTGGGCAGGGCACCGACCAGCCTCGCCAGCGGGGCGCGGAACTGTTCGTGGTATGGCAGCCACGGATCGCGCCCATGCAGGTGCCCCTCGACACCGAGCCGCGCCCAGTCCTCAAGCTCCTGCGTCAAGTCACCCGCCACGCGTCGGGGTTGGAGCCCCAGCGAATTGCCTGTGAGGTAAACGCACGGGCCTGCCGCTGGCAGGTCGCGAGCCCCTTGCGTTGCGGCGACCGATTGGGCGTCAGGAATCAGAAACTCGCCACGCAGCGCGTGGTGGCTGTCCTTCGCATCCATCGCAAGGGCCAGCGCTTCGGAAGTGTCCACAGGGAAAACAGGCATGGCTGAGCGTAGTTCAGGCAAGTCCAAGGAACTCGAGGGCCGAGCCAGACAGCAGGGCGTCGCGATCCTGAGGGGCGATGTCCACAATGGAATCGACGATTGCGCCCGGCAGGTCCTCGCCCAGCGGGAACGGGTAGTCGCTCCCCAGTGCGACACGAGTCGCCCCCATCATCGCCACGAGTCGGCGGAGCGCCTCAGTGTCATGGGTCAGCGAATCCACCCAGAACCTCGCCGGTGTTGATTCTTGTCGAAGATAGCGGGTAGGAGGTACTGGATTGTCGATCGCGACAAGGTCCGGGCGGCAGGCGTGCCCGTGCTCCAGTCGGCCCAGAATTGCTGGTAGCGAACCTCCACCGTGTGCAAAGCACACACGCAGCCGAGGCAGGCGATCAAGCGTCCCTGAGAAGATCAGCGTCGCGATCGCAATCGCCGTCTCGGTCGGCATCCCCACCAGCCACTTGAGCCAGTACTTGTCCAGTCGCTTGGGCTCCAGCATGTCCCATGGGTGCACGAACACCGCCGCGCCCAACTGCTCAGCGTGCGTCAGTACTTCCAGAACCCGAGGATCGTCCAAGTTCGCCCCATTCAGGTTCGTTCCAATCTGGATACCCCGAAGTCCCAGGTCCTTCACGCACCGCTCCAGTTCCCTGCACGCAAGTGACGGATCCTGCAGCGGCACCGTGCCGAGACCAAGGAACGGCGACCCAGCGGCTGTATCGCTGTGAAGCGACCTGTTCAGCCCATGTCCACCACATACTTCCGCAATGTGGTCATTGAGCAGCCGCCCGAGGTCGTACGCGTCCTGCGGCTTTGCCCAGTAGGAGAACATCACCGGCACGGTGCTGAGTACCTGTGTGGTCACCCCCGTCCGGGCCATGTCGGCCAGGCGTGCCTCCGGGTCCCAGCAATTTGCCTGCACCTCGCGGAAGAACGTGTTCTTGCGGCTTTGCGGTAGGGCTGCATCGACCGATTGGACCATCCGGGCGCAGCCACACTTGCTAGGGTCATGGGCGAGACTCACCCAGCCGGCGTAGCCGGTGCGGGTGGTCCAATCGGGCCACTGCCGCGGCAGGATGTGGGTGTGCAGGTCGATCCGGGCCTGGCGGGGTGCGCTCATGGGGGCGTCAGGGCTCGGGGCGTCCAAGAATCAACCGAAAGGCCGGGGTGGGATTCGAACCCACGAAGCTTGCGCAACGGATTTGCAATCCGCCCCATTAGACCACTCTGGCACCCGGCCGGGTTCAGAGGGCAGAGGATAGGGGGGGTGCCGCAAAGAGTCAGGGCCGTCGGCACGGAATGGCTGAACGCCGACAAGACCGGCGGCCGATCTAGGGAGCATGAGCATGCGTGGCTGGAACACTCGGGCGGCTGCGATTGGTGTGGGCTGCCTGTTCACGCTGGCGGGACAGGCTGGTGCCCAGTCAAGTCCCCCAAAGGAAGAGGAACTCCCGGCCTTTGAACGCGGCGCGGGCGAGCCGGTCGCACCTGCGGGCACGGTTGCCAGCCAAGGCGGCGGCCTGGACACACGGCTGAGTTCTCTCCCCCCGGACTTTGATGTGCCGGGAGCACAGGTCGTGCCCGAGGGCACGTACCTGCCCCGCGTGGTCGGCAGGGCCGTGCGGACGGCCAGGGGTGAGGTTGTTTTCGCGCCCGATGCAACCCAGCCTCCGGAGTTTTCAACCGGGCTCCCAAGCCCGCTGCCCCTCTTGGTCCTGCTGCCCAACGTTCGGCGCGACCAACTCGGCTCTGCTCTTCTTGATGACCCACTCGGTGTTGCTGCGGAGCCTGTCGCAGCGGCAACGAGCGCGCCCAAGCCGTACGCGGTTGGGGGGCAGGTCTACCTCTACCACGGCCGCTCGTACCTGTTGTGCTCGACATTCGCCGCGGTCGGCGAAACTGCCAAGACCGAAACGCCGGGCACACCAGACTCGACGGAGAAGCCAACCTCGGCGGTCGATCAACTTATCTCGGACTTGGAGAAAGCAAGCCAAGAACGCCGCGTGCTGACGCCCGGTGTTCAGCCGCGCCGACGGGAGCGACAGGACGACACGGTCATTGCCGCTGTGACTGATGGCAGCGTTGTGACCAACAAGCGTGGTCGCTTGGTTGCGCTGCCGGAAGAGGGCGGTCGCCTCGCATTCACGATCGATAACGACCCAGATAGCCCCGGTGCATCACCCATGCTCCTGCTGCCGTGTCAGGTGCTCGAAGAGATCGAGAACGTCGTGGCCGCCCGGGGGCCGGAAGTCACTGTACGAATGAGCGGCAGGATTGTGGCGTCGGGCAGCAAAGCGGCACTTTTGCCGGTGTTCTTCCAGGTGGAACGCCGCAGCGACCTGACGCCTGGTCAGTAACCGACGGGTCATGGCGTGAGGCGCCACGAACTCCGGATGCCCTCGTCCCACACCCGCTTGCGACCGCTCCACTCCCAGGCCCACACCGCCGGCAGCAGAAAGCCGATCGCGTACACGTCGTAAATGTACTTGAAGTGTGACGCTGGGGCGGCGAGTGCCACGAGCGCGAACGGTCCCGCGATGACGCACGCGACAAGGGCGGTCTTCGGGGTTCTGCGGGCCATCGCAAGGGCGGCGATCATGACCAAGAGCGAGGGCCAGGCGTTCCAGATCCAATGGCCGGGCGTCTTCCAGCCGCGGGGGACGGACCAGTCCCGCAGCGCATGGGTCGCCCGCCCGATGATGCTCGGAGTTTCCCTCCACTTGTATCCGGCATCGAACGCGCGTTGCATGGGCGGGTTGGATTCCGCGTACTTGGAGAGTGGCCGGGCTTCCCGATGGTCGTAGAACCAGAGGTTGCTCCGGGAAGTCATTCCGAGCATCCCCGACACCGTCGCGGCGCGGCTCGAAAGAAACAGGCCCGGATTGTCCAGCGTGGCGCGGACGAAGAGCTCTTTGACCTTTCGCATCTCCGCGGGCGTCACATCGCCCTTGCTCGCGCCGATCCAGTAGGTCTGGATGTCGTAAGGCGTGTGCAAGGTGCGGAGGTCGTCGATGTCAACGACCGTGGCCAGAACTTGCGCGTCTTCCGTGGGCGTCGGCGTCCAGTAGTTGTTCGCGACGTAGTAGCTCAGCGGATTGATGACCAGGGTGAGGGCGTACCGGCTCTCGCGGTCCGGATCTGGGCGTGAGAGGCCCTGCGTCAATGGGCCCTTGAGGAGGAACGCCCCGAGGCTCAGCACGGCAATCAACAACGCGGCTTTCGATGCACGTACCGCCCCGGAGAGCCACAGAACGATGGGCATCGATACCACCAGCACAATGTTCTCGCCGCGGAGTGCTGTGGCGAAGATGACGAGCACCACCACGTGAACCTGGGTGAAAACAGTCGTGGCAAGGGTGGGGGCGGCAGAACCAGCCACCGTGTTCCGCACAACGCAGCGCACGACGATCGCGACAAGACACAGGCGGATGGCCGCACTGACGAGGTCGTGCGACAGGCTTGTCGCAAGCAGCCCCAGCGGCACGGAGGTGCATGCCAGGACCAGCAACACCGCCGCGATCCACCGCTTGAGCCCCGCGTGCACCAGCAGCGACAGAACGTCCGCGATCACCGCGGCGATCACGATGCAGTTCACCAGAGAGATCAGCGTGTAGTTGCCAAGTGTGCGCAGCACCAGGATCGCGTAGACGCTGAACCCGGCTGACAACCATGGCTCGGTTACGCCTTTCTGGGCCTGCTGGAACAGGTAGGCTTCGTCCGTCTTCCAATGCCCGGGCCATTCGCCGGTCCACCAGCACAGCAGCGCCAGCATGATTGGGACGAAGAATGCTGCAAAGAGTTGCCATCGCCGCGGGATGCAGACCGGGTCCACCGCCTTGAGGCCCGCGCGGAAGTTCTGCACGAACGAGCGGAGAGACATCGCACCCCATCCCGCGATCAGGCCCAGCAGGCAGTGAACGGCCAGCGTTGCCGCGTCCATCCTCGTGGTGTCCTCAACACTCAGGCCGTCAGTCGACGCACGTGGCAGCAACACCCGAGCGAGTACCATGGCCGCCACCGAAGCCATGCACCAGATCATGGTGGTGCGGAGTTGCTCGGAGCGGCTCGCCGGACCGCTGATCGTTGCGTGATGTCGACCCGCGGCGTTAGTCATACTCACGTCATCGCTTCCAACTCATCCATGATCACACCTGCCGTCAGTGCAAACGCCACCACCTTCTTCGGCACGTCCACGTGCAGCGGCAGCATCGACAGGAACAGCGACGCCTCGTACAGCCGCATCACGCGGTAGTCAAAGCCCAGCGTGGCCATACGCAGCGCAAAGGCCTTGTGGTGCTCGCGGAGGTCCGGTGCGGCAAGTGTCAGAGACACGTGGAGACCATTGTTCAACTCGAGCTCGAACAGGTTGTGGTTGATGAAGTCGTAGGCCCCGAGCACCGAATGGGAGAGCTTCGCGGCGTCGTAGTAGGGGTGCCCAAAGAGATCATCCGCCACCTCGGCACCGCGAGGGTCGATGAACTTCAGTTGCTGCACCCGCCGGTCGTACAGGATGTTCGAGAAGCACGGGTCGCCGTGGGTGAACGCGAGGGTGTTTGAGGTATCCAGCGCTTGCAGACGGCCTGCCAGCCGCTGCCACTGCTGCTGAAGATCGTCCAAAGTCGTGGGGCGTTGGGCCCGACCAAGCATCTGCTCCACCACAGCGCACGCTGGGAGCCCCTTGAGGCGTGCGAGCCGCTCAGCGACCTTGCCGGCGTACATCGTGTGCGAGGCGTTCGCAACCTCGCTCTTGTTTGCAGACTGGACGGGCCGCACACGCAAGTACGTCTCAATGCGGTCAAGGAAGGCCTCAAACTCCGCCACCGAAAAGGCACCGTGGAT
>DATAKA010000009.1:0-34004 GCA_036261855.1 Phycisphaerales bacterium
GCCCACGTCCCCACTCCCCCTCAGTGCCGAGGGCTTCAGCCCTCGCACGAATCACCCAACACCCACGGCCACTCCCAAGCCCACCACTACACCACCAACGCAACACCCACTAAACTACACACCTTTCAAACAAACGGAGGGTTCACCATGTCCGACGCCACCCCCGCCCCATCCCCCACCACCAAGCCCAAGTCCCCCATCCTGAAGATCGTCCTGCTCGTGGGCCTTCTCTTGGTCGTGGGCGTCGCCGTCTCCACCTACCTCTTCGGTGGCAACGCGCTCGACGCGATCGTCCGCTCCACCATCGAGAAGGTGGGCACCTCCACCCTCGGTGTCCGCACCACACTCGCCAAGGCACACATCGACCTCACCGGCGGCCGCGCCACCCTGGGCGACCTCCGCATCGACAACGCCCCCGGCTTCAAGGCCGACCGCTTCATGTCCATCAGCGGGACCGACGTCGGACTCAACATCGGCAGCGTCCGCACCGACACGATCGAGCTCACCCACGTGAAGCTCGACGGCATCGTCGTGAACCTCGAGGGCTCCCCGGGCAGCATGAACTACAACGCCATCCTCGACAAGCTCAAGAAGGAAGAGGCCAAGCCCGCCGCGAAGGAAGGCAAGAAGTTCATCATCCGCACGCTGGAACTCACCAACGTCAAGGCGATCGTCACCGTCTCGCCCCTCCCCACCGTCACCGTCCCCATCGACCGCATCGAGCTCAAGGACGTCGGCAAGGACGGCCTCTCCGCCACGGAACTCACCCAGGTCGTGGTGCAGTCGGTCCTCCAGGCGGTCGCGAGCAACGGCGGCGGCCTGCTGCCCAAGGACCTGCTGGGCGACCTTACCAACAACCTCTCGGGCCTCAAGGACCTGGGCATCGAGGCCCTGAGCGACATGCAGAAGCAGCTTGAGTCCACCTTCGGCGGCGCCATCGACGAGGCCGGCAAGACCGTCAAGGGCCTCTTCGACTCGATCATCCCGCCATCAGAAAAGAAAGACGGCAAGTAGCAATCGCAGGCAACGACCCAAACTACTTCGCCGGCACCAGCCGCACCACCTTGTCCGGCCCATTGAGCACGACATACACCGCGCCCTCCGGACCCACCTTCACATCACGCACGCGCCCCTTGCCGTGCAGCAACTCCTCGCGCTCCACGATTTCAAACCCACCACCCTCTCCCGCCTTCACCCGAATCCGATCCACATTCTGCCCCGACAACCCACCCGCCACCAGGTCACCCCGCCACTCCGGGAACGCATCACCCGACACCGTCGCCAGCCCGCACGCCCCGATCGAAGGCAGCCACCGCCACGCCGGCATCGCGATGTCCTTGCCCGCAATGCCCGCGACATCCGGGAACGGCGTGCACAGCGCAGTGTCGTTGTAGTTGATCCCGAACGACACCAACGGCCACCCGTAGTTCCGACCCTTCTCGATCCGGTTCAGTTCATCCCCGCCCCGCGGCCCGTGCTCCGTGTCCCACAGATTGCCCGAGAGGTCCAGCGTCAGACCCTGCGGATTCCGGTGCCCGTAGGACCAGATGGTCGGGTACGCGTCCTTCTCGTGGACGAAAGGGTTGTCCTCCGGCACCGACCCGTCGTCCCACATTCTGTGCACCTTGCCGGTCGGGCGTGTCAACTGCTGCGCGCCCTGCTCGGCGCCCTTGCCGGGGTTCTCACCCCGGTCGCCGAGGCAGAAGAACAGCAGCCACCGCCCGCCGTCCGCCTTCTGGAACACCAACCGACTGCCAAAGTGGAGGCCCGTCGCAACGTAATGCTCTTTCTTCGCCGCCCAAACCTCCTGCTCGTCCGCCCACGCGCCGTCCTTGATGCGCCCGCGCACCACGCGCGTCATCGTCGCGCGCCCCTCGCCCGGGTGCGTGTGCGTCAGGTAGACCCAGCGGTTCTGCGCGAAGTCCGGGTGCACGGCGACCTCCATCAGGCCGCCCTGCCCGACCTCCACAGTGGTCGGCGTGCCGGTGATCGGTGCACTCAGCTTCCCCGCGGCGAACGTGCGCAGCGTCCCGCCGCGCTCGGTCACCAGCATCGTGCCATCGGGCAGCCACGCCACCGCCCACGGTGTGTCGAGATCGCCATCGACGACGTCGTCGATCGTGTACGCGTGGTGCGCGGAGTGGAATACTCCTTTGGTGGGCTTGGGGGAGCCGGCCTCAGCGCGGCGGGCTCGCTCCTGCAGTTCGCGGATGTGGACGACCAGACCCCAGGTCTGCGCATCGGTGAGCGTCTCGCCGAAGGCCTCCATGCCCATGTCCGCGCGGCCGAGCTTGATGGCGTCGAAGAACGTGCGGTCGAGCGCCTGGCTGCGCTTCTCGGCCGTCAGCAGCGAGCCGGTGCCCGCGCCGCCGCCCTGGGCCTTGTCGCCGTGGCACTTCGCGCAGTGGTTCTCCCACAGGCGTTCGACGGGCTGCGCACCGGCGTGCGCCACGATGAAACAGACCGCGGTAGTCGCAAGAATCGTTCGCATGCGCGATCATACGACCACGCGTGCGGGGCACGACCGGTTGTTTCCCTAGAGGCAGGGGCCGCCGCTGAACACGGTGAGGAGCGTCCCGAGGTCTTCGGTGTCGGGGAAGAGGCCGTCGTTATTGAAGTCCACGTCCGCGCACGCCCCGGTGCTGCACGGGCCGCCGCTGAAGACGCTGAGGAAGTCGTCGATGTCGGCGGTGTCGGGGAAGAGGCCGTCGCGGTTGTAGTCGATGCTGTCGCACGGGCCGGGGCAGCCGGCGGAACCGCAGAAGACCGGGACGCGCCCGACGGTGGAAGCAGCCTGGCCGCCCGCCGCGGCGGGGTCGGCGATGAACCACTGGTAGAAGAGCACGGTGCCGGGGGCGTAGTCACGGATCGAGAGGAAGGTGTGCGCGGTGGCGAGGCCGCTCGCGCTCACGCCCGACGTTTGTGCGAAGAACTCGGGCGTGATGCGGCCGTTGACGGGCGCGGTGCGCGACACGCCGAGCTGCGCGTTGGCGTTGGGGCGTGCGCCGGAGAGGCCCACGCGGAACGTGAGCGAGTGGAGGAGGCCGGGCGCCTGCACGATGATCTGCGGCACGCCGGTGATGCCGGCGACGCCGGTGTTGGCGACGGTGCTGGGGCGGTCGGCCGCGCGGTCCGCGGCGAGCGTGGGCCGGTCGAAGGGGAACTGCTGGTTCTGGACACGCGGGTCGGTCAGGGCGTTGGTGATGAAGTCGTCGATGGGGCCGCCGACCTGGGGCGGGACATTGATGTTGGCCGCCTGCGGGTCCAGGTTCTGCGGGAACATCTGCGGCGCGCCGGGGCCCTGGTCGTAGAACCCGAGCACCTGCGCGATGGTGGTGAACTGGCCGGTGTGCATGAAGCGGGTGCGGAGACCGACGTTGCGGAGGCTGGGCACCTTGAAGCGTCCGGCATCCGCAGCGAGACCTGTCACTGCCTGACGTCCGTTGTCCTCGGCGATGGGGCGCAGGCCGATGTTGCGGAAGCCGTTGCCGCTGAAGAGGGGCGGCACGTGGCAGGCGTTGCAGTGGGCGCCCGGGGAGTTGAAGTTGTTCCAACCCAGGATCTGGTTGGGTGTCATGGCGTTCTGATTGCCGGCGATGAAGGCGTCCCAAGGCGTCTGGTTCGCGACGAGCGTGCGCTCGTAGGTCGCGATCGCGAAGGCGATGCGGCGGCCGCTGATGTCGGTGGTGCCGAAGGCGCGGCGGAAGAGTTCGGGGTAGGACGCACGCCCGCCGGGGGCGTTCAGGAAGTTCGTCAGGTCCGCCGGGATGTTGGTGGCGAGGTCGAGCGGGCGCACGGTGCGGAGCTTCTCGCTGACACTCGCCCAGTCGGTGCCCTGGTGGGCCATCTCGATGTCGTTCACAGGGGGCCCGACGACCTGGCTCTCGAGGCCGCCGCCGTTGGCGATCGCGACCTGGCCGGTCTCCGGGTCCACGAACTGCGAGCGTGCGCGGCCGTCCCAGAAGAGGTCCGGGGCGTACGCCGAATTGATGACCGGCATCGAGAAGCGGCCGGTGGCCTGGGGGTTTGTGCCAAAGACGGCGGACTGGATGTAGTCGTTGTTGACGTCCGAGAGGCTCACGCCGGGGGAGCCGAACGTGTCATCGGCCGCGCCCGCGCCGCCGGGGTCGATGGCCGCGTTGCGCGGCTCGGACCCGCCGCGGGCGTGGCTGTGGCAGGTGCCGCAGGAGACGGTGTTGCTGGTGCTGAGCTGCTCATCCCAGAAGAGGACTTTGCCGAGTGCGCGCTTCTGCTCGGTGATGGGGTTCTCGGGCGGCGCGGTCGGGGGCTGCAACTGCGCGGCGGCCTTGCCGGCGGTGACGAGCAGCACAGCGATCACGACGGACGGGACGGACAGCGTGGGCGCACGAGAAGCCATGACCAATCTCCGCGGAAGTCTCTGTTTGGGACCACACTTGGTAGCCGGGCGTTGCCCCGCATTGGAGCGGGCACCCGTGCCTGTGCAAAGAAAAACGCCCCCGGGTGGGGCGTATTGCGGGATCGGACCGAATTCTCTTCAATGCCCGATGGCCACTACAAGCAGGGGCCACCGCTGAAGACGCTCAGCAGCGCGTCTATGTCGGCGGTGTCGGGGTAGAGGCCGTCGTTGTTAAAGTCGATGTCCCCGCACGTCCCGGTGCTGCACGGGCCACCGGAGAACACACTCAGGAAGTCATCGATATCGGCGGTGTCCGGGAAGAGACCATCGGCGTTGAAGTCGATCGGGTCGCACGCGCTCTGCGTGCTGACCGTCACGCTGAAGTCCACACGCTGGCTGAAGTGTGTTGCGACGCGGATGTAGTAGGTCGTTCCGGACGCGCCCGAGAACTCCAGAGCGTTCGCCGCGCCCTGCACGGGGATGTTCATGCACGCGGTGTTGGTGTCTGCCGCGGGCGGGCATGTGGTGTACGCGGCGAGAGCGGGCGTCTCCAGGCCGGACAGGCGGGCAACATCCACGTGGACGGTGCCGCTCTGATCCGGCGTGTAGGAGTACCACACGTCCCACGTGGTGTCGTCGCAGGTGGAGATGTCGGTGCCGGTTGCGCCGTAGGTTGTGCCGATCGCCGGGGCCGAGGTTGTGAGCACGACGGCATCAACGCACTCGTTGTTGGCGGGGGCAGCGGGAGGCGGGCAGGTGACATTGGAGCACGTCGTGCCCTGACCCCAGAACGTGCCGCCGGCGGTCGCGCAGCTTGTTTCCAGGAGCGTGCTGCACGAGCCGTTCGGGAAGCAGCAGGCGCCGAAGGACTCGGACATGATGTCCAGCCGGAAGGGGCCCGCGACGATACCGGTCCCGCTGCCGGCCTTCGCGACGCGGATGATGTAGGGCACGCCGGCGTCCATGGGGAGCGAGAAGATTGTGGAGGGTGCGCCCCCGATGAAGTTCGAGCAGTTGCTGGCGCTGCAGGCCACGGAAAGCGGGCTGAGGTCGGTGGTGCCCTCCGCCGGGCAGGCGGGGAAGACGGTGAGGTTGGTCGACATGCTCGTGAACAGGCCCGGCGCGGTCACGCTGTTGCACGTTGTGATCGTGTAGAAACCGGACTCGGCGGGTGTAAAGCTGTACCACACGTCGCGGCTGGTGCCGGCGCTGCCGCTGTTGGTCGTGCACGAGGTGCCGACGAGCGTGATAGGGGAAGCGGACACCAAGTTGCCGCTCATGCTGCCGAAGTACGGCAGGGGACCCGCGGGAAAGACCTCCGCGTTTGCGCAGGCGTCGTGCGGCGGCGGGGTGGGAGCGACGATCAAGGGAGCCTGACCAAGACCTGTGCGTGCGGATGTGTCGGTGGCCGCGATGGGGAGCAGGTACGTCCCCAGAGGTGCGATCGACGCGGCAGGAATCGTGTACAGGTAGGAGTAGATGCCGTCGCCGGAAACGAGGTCGCCCTGTGTGCCGTCGTCCACCATCGCCTGAGCGGGCGATCCGCCGATCGACGAGAGGTTGATCGACACGGACTGGATGGTGCCCGAGCACGCGGATGCGCCGGCGGTGAACCGCACGGTTTGGCCGGCGTACCCGGTGGTAGTGCCGCGTGCCGCCTGCCCGGTGACCTGCGTCATGCCGCTGACGGCCGGCGCATCGATGGGGCCCGCGTACGCGCTGCTGCGCGGAGGACGGGCGAAGCTATTGAAGTCGGCGAGGTTGTCGTTGGTGTCCTGGAGACCACCACACGTCCGCGTGACGGCGGTGGATCCAACACCACCGGCGAATGCACCGGGGACGGGGATCAGGGCGCAGGCGGATCCTTCATGGCAGGCGGCTGTGGACGGCACGTCGTCCCACGCGACAAGGTCGATCACATGGGCGGCATCCGGCGCGACACAGCCGTTGGTGGTGAAGGTCGTTGTGGAATCGGAGAGCACAACCTTGCCGCCGGAGTTGCCGAAGGTCACGCTGGTGAACGTTCCGTTGAAGCCGACGCGGTTCTGGTCCGCGACGAAGGGCACACCGAAGCCCACGGATGGGTCGGGGCCTGCGTTGGTGGAAGTGAGACGCACGAGCCAGCATCCACCGGCGGGGATCTCGCCACTGAGGTTGAACCGTGTCCACGATGCGCCGCCCGGGCTGCTCGCCCACTGGATGGACTTTCCCGTCAGGCTCTCGGGGCTGCTGCCCGCGTTGTGGAGCTCGATGTAGTTGCCGTTGTACGCGTTGGGATCGAGGCCCGACCCCTTGCCGACCTGGCTGATGCGCAGCTGCGCGGTGCTTGTGCCGGCGATGGTGCAGAGCACCAGTGCGGCGGTGACGGAAGAGCTTGTTCGAGCGTCCATGGAATCTCCTTGCGGGTGTTCGGTTCTTTGCCGCCGCGGTGGTCGTGGCGCCTTGCATGTCCGACGGGAGCACGGCAGAGGCCACGGGATGACGGCACGCCCGACGAACAACGTACACGATTGTGGCGGCGCGTCAATAGGAGGTTTAGTACTAGTTCTAAACTTTTTGTTGCACTGCCGGCTCTTTGCGTGTACCATGATGTTCGCGCCAAATGCCGCACAAAATACGAACGTTTTCGCGTGGTCCCCATGCATCGAACTGCCCCAAACACGGTTGAACCTCATGAAACGACGTTCGAGCAATCGGCAACGGCCGTGCTCGAGCGTCTGCAGCACGCCCTTGCGTCGCTGCTGGCCGCTGCGCCGGGAGAGGTGCGGAAGGCGGCGGATGTTGAACGCGTGTTCGGTCTTGATCACCGGCTTGGGTGGCAGGTGTACCGCATTGCGAACGCGAAGCACCCGCTGGCGGCGGGCACGCACGTTCCCGCGCGTGTGTCAATGGAGCGGCTGATCCGCGTGGCGGGCCGGAAGGGCGTGGCATCGTCGGTGGTTGAGGAGGTGCAGGCAGCGTTCGAGGACTTCGAGCGGCTCGTGGAGCAGGAGGCCGGGAGCCGGACAGCCTTTGACACGCTCATCACGTGTGCAGTGCCGGAACACCTCGCGGAGGCTGAACTCGCTGCACGCGAGTCGCTCTTCCTCGCCGCGCGCACCGTGCGCGGCGCATCGATGCGGTTGTCGCTCTTCACATCGATCGCGTACCCGAGTGCCAACCAGTCAGACATGATCGACACGTGCAACCTGATGGGCAACTTCGGGGTGCAACGCATCCGGCCGGGCGCGCTCATCGAGACTTCGGCACTCTTCCGGGATCCCCGCGGTTCGCAGGTCCGCACCATTGATGGGAAGCCCATCGTGGAATCGACGGACATCATGCTGCCGGCGTTCTGCTCGGCCCCGGCGCCGCGGCTGTCGGTTCGACGCGGCGATCAGAGCGCGCGGTATGTGCTGGAGGGCGCGAACGTTGGGCTGAAGGGGGCTGTTGACACGGTCTTTGCCGACTTTCTCGCGGCCGGACGCACCAGGTTCGGGACGGCCGCCCGCCCGTACATCGGTGTTGCGCACGCGACGGACACGCCGGCAGCGCTGCAGATCATTGATCTCCTCGTGCATGAATCGTTGGTGCCGCAGCAGGTGCCCGAGGCTCGCGTCTACGACATGGTGCCCCATGGCCAACTCACCAAACTCCCGGATCCTGACCGGGAGCTTGACCGGGTGGCGTTCGAGCCGCGCGTGCGGACGCTTGGGCGGTTGCCGACGGGCCTGCGCTGTCTCCACCTGCCGCGGTATCAGGAGATGGTGGCCCATGTGTGCGCGGCCCGCGGCTGGGACGTGGAGCGTCTCCGCGGGTATCGCGTTGAAGTTGAGTACCCGGTCTACAGCTGGCAGACCGCGGTAACGCTGCGGCTGCCGACCGAGCACTCGTGAGCCCGACTTGGGGAGTTTGATGGTGCTTCCGTCTACAAGCAGGGGCCGCCGCTGAAGACGCTGAGGATGCTGTCGATGTCGAGGGTGTCGGGGAAGAGGCCGTCGTTGTTGTAGTCGGTGTCGTTGCACGTGCCGGTGCTGCAGGGGCCGCCGCTGAAGACGCTGAGGAAGTCGTCGATGTCGGCGGTGTCGGGGAAGAGGCCGTCGTTGTTGAAGTCGATGGAGTCGCAGGGGGAGACGCCGACGCAGTCGGTGCCGGTCACGAGGACGTCGTCGATGCCGGCCTCGATGATGCTGCCGGGGGCGATGTCCTCGGCGATGAAGCGGATGCGGAGTTGGGCGGTGGGCGAGAGGCCCAGGCCGGCCAGGGTCCAGGTGGCGCTGCGCCAGCCGGTCTGCACATCGGGGCTGTCCACGGGGCCGGGGCCGGTGGTCTGCGCGGCCTGCCACGTGGAGCCGCCGTTGGTCGAGACCTCGGCGCGGAAGATGTCGAGCCCGGGGCTGCTGCCGCCGACGTTGGTGTACCAGCGGTTGTACGAGACGCGCACGTTGCTGTAGGCCGCGGCGTTGATGATGGGGCTGGTGAGCGTGACGCTGCCGCCGTCCAGGTCGGTCGTGCCGACGCCCTCGCCGGTTGCGCCGTTGCCTGTGACGTAGCACTGCGCGCCGGCGGCTGTGGTGTCGTCCTCGGGCGCGGCGGCGGTGCCGTTGGGGTCCACGCGCTGCCAGAAGCCGGCGGTGGTGCCGCCGGAGGCGGTCGCGGTCCAGCCGAGGTCGGTCTCGAAGGTGTCGGAGAAGATCGTGCGGCTGACGCCGGTGCTGGTGGACGCGGGGCCCGCGGCGGGCGCGAGGACTTCGGTGCTTGTGGTGGAGCGGGCGGAGACGCGGTAGGTGACGCTGACGCCGCAGGGCGCGCCGGGGATGGTGGCGCCGTACATGCCCGCGCCGCCGATGGGGCTCATCGGCAGGTCGACGGCGTCGCTGGTGCCGATGCGGTAGGAGAGCGTGGGCGTCGTGGCGTTCAGTGTCTGGGTGCCGTTCCTGATGCGGGCCTGCACCGGCATGCCGGCGTTGGGGGCGGTGATCTCGCCGGGAGCGCTCGTGATGTCCACGACGAGGGGGGTTGTCGAGCTCGCGACGGCGAGCGTGTACATCTGCGGGGCGTTGGTGATGGAGGAAGTCGAAACACGGAGGGCGTAGGTGCCGGCGGAGGGGACCTGGGCGCGGAAGTTGATCGGTGCGCCGGTGTTGGTGAAGGTGCGCGAATCAAGCGTTGCGCCGCCGGGGCTCAGGAGGGCGACGGTGAAGTCCGCCGCGCCGTTGGAGTTGTCGAAGTTGCCGTAGCAGCAGGAGCCGCTCTGGCCGCCGCAGGCCTGGGCGCCGTCGTCGTAGAGGAAGCCCAGGGGCGTGAGCGTGGCATCGACCACGGTGAGGCTGGGGGCGGTGAAGGAGTAGAAGTCGATGTCGGCCGCGCTGTCGAGGGAGATGGTGCTGGACTGCGTGACGACGGGCGCGGCGATGGTGCCGAGCGTGACGCCGCCGACGGAGAGCGCGCCGGCGCTGGTGGCGGTGCCCTGCGTGTCGTTGGGCTCGTTGGCGTCGCCGTAGTTGAAGTGGGCGAAGCGGATGTCGTCGTGGCGCGGGCCGTCGTAGGCGGTCTGCGCGAAGGGCTCCATCAGCTTGTTGGTCTGGATGGGGCAGACGTGGGCCGCGCCCAGGCCGTGGCCCGCCTCGTGGGCGACGACGTTGCGGAAGCGGAGGGAGTTGCTGCCGGTGGTGTTGAAGAAGGAGTCGAAGGAGTTGATGACCATGTCGCCGTACCCGCTGGGGTCGGTGGGGTCGGGGTCTGGGTAGTAGTTGTACGCGAGGATGCCGGAGTTGCCGTCGATGTTCTTGGCGCTGATGCGGACATCGCCGCGGACGCCGGCGATGCCGTCGGTCGTCGGGAAGGCGGCGCCGTCGTCGTTGGGCTCGTAGACGTAGTTGATGCCGGAGAGTTCGGACCAGCGGTTGAAGATGGACGTGAAGAGGGGCTGCCACGTGGCCTGGTTGCCGTAGAGGCCGTTGAGCCATGTGAAGAGCTCGCTGGGGAGGTCGCCCTCGCCGTATTCGTTGGGGAGGATGGTGCCATCGGGCACGAAGGAGTAGGTGATGGTGACGGGGTCACCCTGTCCACCGGCGACGGGCGTGAGGGCCGTGGGGCCCCAGCGGACGGGCGCGTTGAAGCGTGGCTGGAAGATGCCGGGGACGCCGTAGCGGAAGGCCTGCATCACCTGGTCGGGCGTGTCGGGCGCGAAGCAGACGGCGAGCTTGCCGTCGTTCACGCGCTGGCTGACGCCGTGCAGGAGCATCTGCTTGTGGTGCCCGGGGAGGGAGGCGAAGAGGGTGGCCTCGAGCTGCTGCTCGGCGTGCGAGTGGCTCTCGGTGACGCAGCCCTTGCTGCCGTCGGTGGCATCGTGGCGCTCGTTGCCGCACCGGCCGCGGGGTTCGGAGGTCATACCGGCGTTGCCGGCGGGGGTGGAAGCGGCCTGTTTGGAGGCCGTAGAGCAGCCCGCGGCGAGGCCGGCGAGGAGCACGAGGGAGATGGCAGCGCGCCCGGCGGGGGCGGTGGTCGGGAACATCGACATATCGGACTCCTCGGGAGTGCGCGGGGGACTTCGCGCGAGACCTGGTGATCTTCGAGTCTACCGGTTCAGGGGTTTCGGTGCAAGAGAGAAAACAAGCACATCCGCTGGGGATGTGCTTGGAAGATGGCGGGACTGCGGCTGCCGAGCGTTCGGGTCGGCGTTACTGGTCCAGCAGGTAGCTCAAGATGCGGACACCCCAGCCGGTGGGGCCTTCGATGAACATGCCGGCGTTCTTCTCGACGGCGTGGACGCCGGCGATGTCGAGGTGGCACCAGGGGACTTCTTCCTTGACGAAGTACGAGAGGAAGGCCGCGCCCTGGATGGGGTGGGCCTTGCGGTTGGGGTTGCTGTTCAGGATGTCCGCGATGGGGGACTTCATCATCTCGCGGTACTCCTCGTGCATCGGGAGGCGCCAGACGCGCTCGCCGCTGGCGGTGCTGGCGTCGTCGATGCGCTTGCGGAGGGCGTCGTCCTCGCAGAACATGCCGCAGTAGGTGCTGCCCAGCGCGACGACGACGCCGCCGGTGAGCGTGGCGAGGTCGACGATGAACGCGGGGCGGTCCTTCTCGCAGGTGTACGCGAGGGCATCGGCGAGGACGAGGCGGCCCTCGGCGTCGGTGTTGGTAACTTCGACAGTGACGCCGTTGCGGTAGGTGAGCACGTCGTCGGGGCGGTAGGCCTCATCGCTCAGGGAGTTTTCGGCCGCGGCGAGGTAGGCGATGACGCGCTTCTTGGGCTTGATGACGGTGGCGATGGCGTGCATGGCGCCGAGGACTGCGCAGCCACCGTCCTTGTCGCGCTTCATGCCGACCATGCCGTTGTTGACCTTGAGCGAGAGGCCGCCGGTGTCGTAGGTCATCGTCTTGCCGATGAGGACGATGGGCTTGCCCGAACCACCACCGCGAGGCGTGTACTCGAGGCGGATCATGCAGGGCTTGTTCTCGCTGGCCTTGCCGACGTTGATGAGGCCCTCGAAGCGTTCGCGTTCGAGGTCGCCTTCCTTGAAGACCTTGCAGGAGAGGCCGGCCTTGCGGGCGACCTTCTGGGCCTGCTCGGCCATGTAGTACGGCGTTGCGACGTTGGGCGGTGTCTGGGAGAGCGTGCGGGCGATGTTGACGCCCTCGGCGAGCGCGAGGCCGCGCTCGGCGCCGTCGCGGAAGTCGGCATCGCTGCTGGTGATGGTGATGGAGGGGCGCTTGGGGAGCTTGGTGGCCGAGCCGCGGAACTGGTCGCAGACCCAGCCGAGGATGCCGAGCCCCTCACCGAAGGCCTGGCCCGCGATGGCCGCGTCGAACTTCTTGGAGGCGAGCGGGCCGGCGAACTCGATGGCGAGGCTGCCGGCCTTGATGGCGATGGCGCGGCGGCCGATGGCGGCGGCGGCGTTGCGGAGGACGACGGAGTCGAGCTTCTCCTTCTTGCCGAGGCTCACGATGAGGGCGCGGGCGCCGCCGCCCTTGCTGGACTTTGTCGTTGGGGCGAAGGCCTCGACGATGGAGCAGCACTCGCCGGTGGACTCGGGGCGGTTGGCGGCGGCCTGCGCGGCTTCCCAGAGGCCCGCGGAGGTGAGGACGGACTTGGTGACGTCGTCGAACTTGGCGAGCGCGCCATCGGCGGCGAACGCGGCGACGACAAGGGCGTCGGGGGCGGTGCGGGCGGAGGGGCGGGTGACTTTGATGGAACTGAACATGCGGGGTCCTTTGGGGGGGTTGGTTGGGGGCGCGAGTGTAGGGGAAAGAGACGGAGAGACGGAGTGGGGAGGGGCAGGGGCGTGCCACTACTGTTTGTCATGTCCACGCAGCCCACGCCGCGGCCGAACCCACCGCACACGCAGCCTTCGGCAACGCCCACGCTTCAGGCGCCGTGGCGGTTGGCGTACTTGGAGGCGATGGGGGCGGCGGAGCAGGGAGCGGGGGCGGGGGCGGCCCCCACTGGTGCGGCGGGCACTTCACTAGCCGCGCCCACGACCCCGACCACCACCGGTTCGTTCCTGCTCGACTACTGGCTTGCGCCGGAGCGCGATGCGGAGAACCACGTGGTGCTGCGCACGGGGACGGGGATGATTCTGCTCAACAAGTACCCGTACGCGAACGGGCACCTGCTCGTCGCACTGGGCGAGGCGCGGCCGACGCTGCTGGACTACACGCCCGAGCAGCGCGCGCACCTGTGGATGCTCACCGAGCTCGCGACGGACCTGATGCAGCGCACACTCTGCCCGCAGGGGATCAACATCGGCATCAACCAAGGGCGTGCGGCCGGCGCGGGCGTGCCCAACCACCTGCACGTGCACCTTGTGCCGCGTTGGGGCGGGGATGTGAACTTCATGCACACGGTGGGGAGCGTGCGGGTGATGCCGGGGAGTTTGGAGGAGATGTGGGCGCGGTACGTAGCACGGGCGTCCCGCCCGTGACCCGTGCCACGGCCTTCCAGGCCGCGCGGCCACCCCCCGAGAGCCGAGCGGCGCAAGCCGCCGGTGCTTTGCTCTCCCTCCACCGGGGGCGAGGGGAGGATCGGGGAGGGGTTGGGAACGATCCACGGACGCCGACGACGCCCCAACCCCACGCCGAATCGCCTGTTTTTCAAGCCGGATCACACGCTTGACAGATGCTGTACGATGCTTGAACTACCGTGCCATTTTCATATATGGTTTGAAATTGCATGGAAGACACATTCTGTGATGCTCACACGCCATATCTCGATTTTGCCTGCATTTGCAGCATTGTCCGCTCACGCGGGGCTCCGGTCGTCTGTAATGATCTTCGCCTTGCTGGGAACGTGCGTGCTCATGCCAGTGACGACATGGGCGCAAGGTGTTGAATGGACACAACCTAATCCCTCGCTGAGATGGGGCCACGCAATGGCCCACGACGCGGCGCGTGGCGTCAGTGTTCTCTTCGGAGGCAACATCAGCAGCGATATTTACACCGGCGAGACATGGGAATGGGACGGCACAACGTGGACCCAACGTGTGGTCACAGGACCATCGCCGAGGTCCGGGCACGCGATGACGTATGACGTTGCGCGCGGCGTCACTGTGGTTTTCGGCGGTTACAACGGCACTACCCGTACTAGCGAGACGTGGGAATGGGACGGCACAACTTGGACCCAGCGAGTTGTTGCAGGCCCCTCGCCACGCTCTTTGCACGCGATGGCCTACGACGCGGCACGCGGCGTCACCGTGCTCTTCGGTGGATATACCGGCACTTCCAACTCAGAAACATGGGAATGGAACGGGACGGCATGGACTCAACGGATGGTCGCCGGCCCCTCGCCACGGTATTTTCACGCGATGGCATACGACGCCGCACGCGGTGTCACCGTGCTGTACGGCGGATACGACGGCCAGACGTGGGAATGGAACGGAGTATCTTGGACTCAGCGGGTAGTGATCGGCCCTTCATCGCGACAAAGTCACGCGATGGCCTACGACGCAACGCGCGCCGTCACCGTCCTCTTCGGCGGATACACCACGTCGTCAAACGCTGAAACATGGGAATGGAATGGGACGGCGTGGACTCAGCGCTTCGTCAGCGCTCCCTCGCCGAAGTACGCGCACGCGATGGCTTATGACATAGCCCGCGCCAAGGTCATTCTTGTTGGGGGTATCCCAGATGGTGGCGAAACTTGGGAATGGAATGGCATGGAGTGGAGTCAACGAGTGGTCAGCGGCCCATCGGCAAGATCCGGCCACGCCATGGCATACGACGATTCCCGGAGCGTCACGGTGCTTTACGGGGGAGGTACCTTCACCGGTACACCCATAGGTCAAACTTGGGAATGGGACGGGACCGGCTGGACTCAGCGGGTGGGAAGCGGCCCCTCACCCAGATGGGGCCACGCGATGACCTACGACTCTGCACGCGAACTTAGCGTCCTCTTCGGAGGCTTTACAGGCAGCACCTCGGCCGGCGAAACATGGGAATGGAACGGAACTGTGTGGACCCAGCGTACAGCCAGCGGCCCCTCGCCCCGGTACAGGCACGCAATGGCTTATGACTCGGCGCGCGCCGTGACGGTGCTGTTCGGGGGCACCAGCGGTAGCGGAGAGACTTGGGAATGGAACGGGAACACATGGACCCAACGTATGGTCAGCGGCCCGTCGCCACGACAAGATCATGCCTTGGCGTACGACGAGGCTCGTGGCGTCACAGTTCTCTTCGGAGGTAACGCGGGAGGCTACAACAGCGAGACTTGGGAATGGAATGGGACTACGTGGAATCAGCGCATCGTCAGCGGCCCCTCGTCCCGGCATAGTCACGCGATGACATATGACGCCACTCGCAGGGTTACCGTGCTTTTTGGGGGCAACAGGAGTATTGGCAGGAACGACGAGACCTGGGAATGGAACGGCGTCGTTTGGACTCAGCGGATCGTCACCGGCCCCTTGCGGCGAGCCGGGCACGCGATGACCTATGACACGATCCGGAGTGAAGCAGTCCTTTTTGGGGGGGTGACAGGCAACGTCTCGATTGGGGATACCTGGATGCTTGGCCAAGTAGGTTCTGCCTGCGACCCCATCGACTTCAACAACGACTCCCTCTTCCCCGACACCCAGGACATCGCAGACTTCATCGCGGTCTTTGGCGGGGGCGTTTGTGGTGGGCAGCAGGTTGGGGACCCGCCGTGCAATAGCGACATCGACTTCAACAACGATGGGCTGTTCCCGGATACCGATGACATCGGGGCGTTGCTGCGGGTGTTTGGGGGTGGGGGTTGTGCGGTGTGAAGAGTGAGGGGTGAAGAGTGCTCAGGCTGGCGCCTGAGCCTCTTTCAGAACGTGCTCTGCCAGCAGCACGTCCACTTCGCTGTCGATGTCCACGACACTGCCCTCGGGGTTGATGATGCCGCGGCGGTCCTGGCCAAAGAAGGCATGAGGGCCGGGGGGGACGCCCGGGACTTCGCAGAAGAGGGCGCGGCGGGTGAGAGCGATGATGGCGCCGTCGGGGATGAACGCTGGGGGGAGGTCCTGGCGGCGGAAGGTGTTGTGGTTGAGGACGTCGCCTTCCCAGGGGCGGACCTGGCCGTCTTCGCCGACGCGGGCCGTCCACCAGGGGTGGTACTTGCCGACGGGCTGGTAGGACTGGACGCTGTCGCAGCCGGTGCGCGTGAGGAGTTCGACCGCGCGGTCGATGAGGCCTGCGGGCCGCACCGGCACGTTGGCGTAGAGGATGACGATGGGGGTGGAGGCGGCGATGCCGAGCTGGGTTGCGGCCTCGCGCGCGGCGTCGTCGATGCGGGCGGTGTCGGTGGCGAGTGCATCGCTGCGGCGCAGGGGCGTGCAGCCCAGGGACTGTGCGATGTCGAGGGCGCGGGGGTCATCGGACGACACAGCGATGCGGCCGATGCTGGCGGCGGATTGCGCGTGGCCGATGGTCCAGGCAATGCAGGGCTTGCCGGCGATGGGGCGTGTGTTCTTGCCGGGAACGCCTTTGCTGCCGGCGCGGGCAAGGAGGATGGCGGAGGCGGGGGCGGGGGCGTGGGCGTGGGCGGGGGGGTTCATACCGCGGCCCCTTGCGGTGTGGGCTCCGGGAACTCGGCCTCGATGGCGAGCGTGGCCCAGTCGCGGCGGGTGATGACGTTGGTGGGCAGGGGCAGGGCCGCGACGGACTCCCAGGGGCGGAGGGGGCCGGGTGCATCAATGACGCACGCGCCGCAGGCGGTGAGCCAGCGGTCGTAGAACATCTCGACCTCTTCAAGCGTCGCGTCGCAGCGGGTGAGGCGCGGGACGAGCCAGGTGCGGGGGAGGCCGCCGGTGGATCGACGATTGCGCTCGTCGATGAACTCCTGGAGCATGTCCCAGACGCGGTCGCGCGTGTCCTCGCCGCTGCGGGCCTGCCAGAGGGCGCGGGAGTCGCCGGGGAGCGCGATGCTGATGGCATCAATGCCGAAGTCCATCGCGTCGGTCAGAGTTTCGACGCCGAAGCGCAGGAGCGACTCGTGCGTGGTGCGGAGGTGGAGGCCCGCCGCGCCCGCGCTGCGGCAGCCATCGGCGAGTGCGCGCCATTCGCCGGAGCCGCCAGCATCGGTGATCGTGACGCCCAGGAGCGGCTGGCGCTGGGCGAGGTCTCGGACGCGGACGACGGCGCTGGGGACTGACTCACACGGGCACGCGGCATCGATGGTGGCGAACTCGGGGGTTCGTGCGGAGTCGGCAAGTGAGAGGGCGTGGACGCACTGATGGGCGGGGAGGTTCCACGCGGCGGGATCGGCCTGCGTGGTGCGTTGCCAGGCGTCGCGGAAGGAGCAATCGTCCCAGGCGCAGCGCCAGAGGCAGTCCCGCACGGCGTGGGGGATGCCGACGCACGGGGCCTTGGCGATGGGGTCCATGCGCGGCGCATCGGGCAGGTAGGCGAGCAGCCCGGCGACGGTGGCGCGAACACCGCCGAACGCGCTGCCCTTGACGGTGCTCATCTCCGCGAGCAGGCCGGCATCGAGCACGCAGCCGCAGAGGCCGGGCGGGGACTGCGTAAATGTGAAGCGGTTCTTGGTGGGCGCTTCGCGGTGGCGGGCGATGATGGCGTCGGTAAGCGCGGGGTCCACCATCACCCAGTCGTCGCCCAACGCGAACACGGCGTCGGCCTTGAGGGCGGCGGCGAGGGGGGCATCGACGGCGGGGCAGACGCACTCGTCGAAGATGGTGAGGCCACCGATGCCGCCGCGCCAGGAGTGGCGGGACCAGAGGCGTGCCGCGGCGATGGACCGGCGGCGGGCGCGGAGGGCGTGGATGTCGATGGCGGCGGGGATGAGCGTGATCGGCACGGCGGGGCGGGCGTCGCTGACGAGCGATTCCGCGATTGGCTTGGACTCGGCGGCGATGACGACGCCGTCGAGTTCTTTGCACGCGGCAAGGCGGGTGAGGACGCGGGAGAGGGCGGAGACTGCGTCAGCGCGGGTCCGGCGGGCACCGAGCGCGGACCAGCGTTCATCGATATGGAGAACAGCGAGCACGCGCGTGCGGGTGGGCTGCTCGGCCCGTGATGCGGCGGGGTCCTCCGGCGCGGTGAGGTCGCGGGTTTGAGGGGCTTCGCCTCGCAGGACGCGGCTGGCCTGATCCAAGAGCGAGCGGGCCTGGTCGGCGGCGTCGCGGAGGAACTCGATGTTGCGGATGTCGCGCTCGATCTGGCGGCGCTGCTTCTCGTCGCCGGTGAGCGTGGGCGTGAGGGCGATGGCACGGTCGGCCCGGAAGCGGTTGAGCGCTCCGGCCTGGTTGAGGTGTTGGGCGATCCAGTAGGACGACTCTTGCTTTAGGACGCGGCCGCGTTCGTTGACACGGTCGATGAGGGTGTTGACCTTGGTCTGGTCTTCCAGGTGCGCGAGCATCTGGGAGAGGTCGTCGATTGTGGCGCGGCAGCCATCGCGGACTTTGGCAGCGCTGGCCGCGAGGTCGTGCACGCGCTGCTCGACGCGGCGTGGCTGGGTGGGGGGTCGTGCGGCTGGAGCCGACGTGCTGAGTTCATGGACGCGGTCCGACACGGGCGTGCCGGCGGCGGGCGCGAAGCGCTCCAGCGCAATCGCCAGGGGCATCACGCGCGTGTGCTGCTTGAGCGTGCCGCCCTCGGTGGCGTCGATGACGGTGAGGCCCGCGGCGACGTCTTTCTGGAACGCTCGTTCGAAGAGCACCTGGTAGGTCGCCATCTGCTCGTCGGCGTACATGGGGCGGCCTTGCTGGTCGCTGACGCGGCGGAGCAGGCCCCGCATGCGGGCGATGCGCTCCCACTCCAGCATTTCGAGCGTGCGGAACTCGGAGAGTTCGCTGCTCCACACCTGGTGGATCGCGGCGCCCGCGCCGTAGTACTGGTGGTTCGTGAAGCCCAGGTCCTGGCCGATGAGGATGATGGGATCGCACCCCAGGTGGCGCGCGAGGGCGTATGACAGGTGCGCCACGGTGGCGCCCGGCGGCAGGCTGCCCATTTCCCGCGTTAGACCGGGGCCCAGGACCTTGTCCAGCACTTCATCACCCACGCAGCGGACCTCGCCGGGGAAGGATCGCGGGATAGCGGGGTTGCACTTGGGCTCGATGACGAGCGTGACGCCCTCCACATCCTGCTTCGTGAGCCCCTCATAGAAACGGGCGCTGATTTCGTGGTAGTCCAGCGCGGTGACGTAGTGGGGCTTGACGCCCATCGCGAGCAGTTGCTTGAGGACCGTCTGCACGGCGATGATTACCACGCGGTCGCGCACGCCGGGGCGGCGGAGAAGGTCCACGTTCTTTTTGAGGCCGGGCCCCGCGGCCACGAGCACCGCCGGCGCGCCCGCGGCGGAGCGGGCAAGGTCGGTGATCCCCGCACCGCCGGTGTAGACGCCCACGTTGCTCAGCACGTTGCGGAGCGTGACCTCCACCTGCACGAGGGTCGTCGCGACGTTGGTGCGCACGGCGGAGACGACCGACGCGAGGGTTGCACCAAAGACGTCGGCCGAATCTCGCAGGCGGGCGCGGCTGGGCGGGTGGTCGATGATCTTGGTGCCCAGCGACACCACGCCCTCCAGCCCGCTGAGGACGCCCGTGAGTTCGCCCTTGTCATCAGCGCGGGTGACGAACACCACGGGGCACGCGGCCAGCCACGCGGTGCAGTCCACACGTTCCAGCACGGACCGGAGCAAATCGACATCCGGTTCAAACACCACCACCGTGCCGTTGGTGGTCAGGCGACGCGCGAATGCGGCGACATGGTGACCCAGGCCAAAGCCCCGCACCACAACTGCGGCGGCGGCGATGACATCGACCGAGTCCGCCAGGCGCTGGGCTTCCATGAGCGGGTGGAACTCGCTGGCGAGACGGCGCTGAGCGTTGCCGAGGCCCAGCACACCGGTGATCGCGCCGTCTCGTGCGACCGAGAAGGTGGCATCGCGCCGGGGCGCAGCACGGCGGACGGCCTCGGCCGCGGCGGGGCTGCGGGCGGCGACGACCCGGAGGTTGGCCTCAAGAATGCGGGGGTTGGGGAAGGTGTCGGTCACGCGGGCTCCGCCGGCGCAGTCATCGCGCACCGGCTGCGCCGGCGCGGTGCTGAATCTTGCTTCATCGACTCGCCGGCCCTATGGCCTGCAAAACCTGCCGAGCCCGGGGCTCGTACAACTCTTCGTGCAGAACACACCTTCCGGGCTGGCCGCGCTCGACGTCCCGACCCCCCCACCGCTGGAATCGCCCTCGGCACTGGTGCACTACACGCTGGAGAGCCCATGGGCGCTCGGGGCGCTGCTGGTGCTGGCGGCGGCGGTCGCGTTTTCCATCGCCAGTAAGCGGGAGAACCGCAGGCCGTTTGTCCTTGCCGGGTGCCAGTTCCTGACTCTTGCCGTCGCGCTGGTGATCGTGGCGTCGGTCATCACCACCCCCCGCGAAGCGATCATCCGGGCCACCCGGGCACTGGTAGGGGCGGTTGCGACGGCGGATGCCGCGGCCCTGGACACCGCGCTTGATGAGCAGTGCACGCTCTACTACTTCCAGGCGCCCGATGGGCTGGGACGGGCGGGCATCATGACGGCGGTCGCCGCGTCGTTCTCGCCCGGCGCGGCGTACCGCGTGGGCGACTGGCACCTGGAGGCTGTGCAGGCCCGGGCAACGAGCCCCACGACGGGGCAGGCGCAGGTGAAGGTCTTTGTGCGGCCCGAGCAGTGGAGCTTCCCGCACCGCTCATGGTGGCGGATCGACTTCCGCAAGGACATGGACGCGTCACCGCCGGTGTGGCGGGCGACGGCGATCATGCCGCTGGAGATTCAGGGTGTGGAGAATGCGAGGGGGAGGTAACGTTACCTTCCTCGCAATGCCTCTCGCATATGGACCGGCAACTCGGTGATGTTCACCGCAAGCGGGCTTACCCAGCCTGAGCGGTACTTCATGGATGTGGCTTGCTGGTGAAGGCGCACGCCCGGATATGCGGAAAAGCGATCTGTGAGTCCGCTGACCGAGTAAGGACGGAACCGCGCGCCCGACGGAAGCAAACACCACGGCGTGAGCAGGTCGTCTTCATCACTCTCAGTCAGCGGATCCATCTTGACCAATTCACGGAACGACGGGGGTCGGACCTCGGACCAATCGAACGCGGCACAGAGCGGCACACGAGCCCGGTTATCACGGCATAGCCCGAGTACATGCAGGACGCATATGGGCCGGTTGCCGTGAAAAACCTGAATCATGTCCCCAACCCGCGCTCCAGTGGGTTGCAAAGGACACTGGCCGAACGGCATGGGTGGCGGCATCTTTGACGTGATTTGCTGATACAGGCGCTGATACTCCTTGCGGCGTGCGCCCATCGCCACAGTTGTGAACCACTCCACCCGCTCGGGGCCGTCGGCGATGACTTTTAGTGCGCGTTCCTTGACACGGGACTGAAGGCAACCATCCCTCCACTGGATATGCGCCAGCATCATCCAGAATATCTGCTTGTACGGGTTGCGACGAATGTGCGGCGCATTCTCCGCGATGATCGCACGAGTCGACTGCGCCGGAGTCTCGCAGTGCTCGCGCCAAATCCGCCAGTCCTGCCGAAGCCCGTAGAAGCACTCCCCCGAATCAAGCCGTGGTGTCCACATCCCCATGGTCAGCTCCCCGGCACGCGCACCAGAAAACTCTCCTGCTCGCGTGATTCGTTTGCGCCCTTGTTCTTCACGAGGATTGGTGCGCCGTTGACGAGGTTCAGCGGGTGCATGCGGCGGGCCTCCAGCAGGCGCATGCTCTCGCGCGGGCGGGGGAGTTGCTTCATCTTGCCCGAGACCGGATCCTTCACCGCCGTCACCTGGTCGGCGTCGTCGAACACGCCCACCGTCACGCTGCTGCCGCGCGGGCTGTGGTAGTAGAACGCCTCTTCACCCTGCGTCCGCAGTTCCACCACGGCTTTCTCCGCGGCGTCGCGGAACTGGGCGAGTTCCTTGTCCGTCGGGGTTGCGCGGTCGGGGTGGCCGTAGTACGCGACCTGCAGCGTCCAGAGTGCTCCGCGCCCGCGGCCCAGCCGCTGCGTGAGGGTCGAGAGGTCGTAGTCGGGCAGGGTGCCGGTGGAGGCGGCGTTCGCGGGCGGCACGAGGATCGCGCCGGGTGCGATCTGCCGCACCACGGCGAGGTCGGACTTTGCGGTGGGATCCGTCGCGCTGGCGTACGACCCTTGGAGCAGCGCCCATGCGCCGGGCGTGCTCTGGCTGGGCTCCGCGCGGGCTCCCGAGAGCCCGGTCTGCACCGTGAACTGCGCGACCGCTTCGCGGGCCGCGGTCTGCGCACCCTCGCCCTGGAACGTCATGACGAGGATGCTCCACCCGGGCTGATCTGAATTGCCGTTGAAGAGTGGGTTGACATCGGTGGGCTTGCCGGGCGTGGACTTGGCCGCGGCGATCGCGGCGCTCGCTTCGCGCTCGCTGCGCTTTTTGAAGGCGAAGGGGGACTGTGTGCCCGCGGCCTGCTTTCCCTGCTTCGCGGGAGCGGCCTGCGCTGCGGGGTCGGCGGCGGGGCGCGTCGCGCAGGCAGCGACACACAGCGGCAGAACCATGACCGCGAGAGCGCAGGAACGGAACCAAAGACGCACGGTGGTCATCCCTTCAACATACGGCGGGCAAGGGCCGCGAGGAAAAATATCTGCCATTGGGGCACCAACGGTCGATCTAATCATTGGTCAGGTAACGACTTATGCCTCCAGTGGACCCTAACGGTCTTTTTGGAGGCTTCCGCGAGGCATCGTCGATACCCATTCAGCCGGAGTGGTTCCGGCGGAACGTGCGAGGCCTGCAAGGATGGGCGGGCAGCACAGAGAGCGCGACCGCAGCAGACGAACACGCGACCCCGGACGCCATGGAGGGCCCCGCGGGATGGGGTGACACGCGCCCCGCCGATGTCGCAACCAACCAGCCGCTACCGCACCGGGAGTTTCCCCCGCGGGCCGCGTTGAACCAGTGGAGCAGCCATGGCAGACCTCTTTTCCGTGTCCGGTGCAGCCCACGCCCGAGCGGCCTATCAGGCCGGGGCGGTCGCCCGCAACGCGGAGGGTGCCCGCAAACGCGGCGTCGCCGATACCCACGCCGCGGGCCGCGCGGACGACCTTTTCGAGGTGTCGGACGCCGCCCACTTCCTCGCGAAGCTGCGCACGATGCCCGAGGTGCGCCAGGACGTGGTGGACCGGGCCAAGCAGCAGATCGCCAACGGCACGATCGACACGCCGGAGAAGCTCGAGCACGCCCTGGACGAGATGGTGAAGGACGTGCTGGGCGAGGAATAAGGCAGATCGCGGGGCGGCGGGGACTGGCCAAGGAGTGCGGAGGGGATGAGAGCGGATTCAGCTCGTTCCTCGCGACTCTTTTGCCACTCTTTGTCTCTCCGCGCCCTCCTCCGATCCTCCGCGATGTGTACTTCTTGCTCGCGGGCTCCACATCGGAGTCCGTGATCTACACTGGGCCCATGACCGCGTCATGGATGACCAACCTGCGGGGGAAGTTCCTCGTGTTCGAGGGGCCGGACGGCTCGGGCAAGACCACGCAGATGCGTCGCCTCCACGCGGTGCTGCATGATGAGGGCATCCCGGCCCTGGAAGTCCGCGAGCCCGGCGGAACGGCGATCGGGGAGCAGATCCGGCAGGTGCTTTTGCACACCAAGGCGGAGATGACCATCCGCTGCGAGATGCTGCTGTACATGGCAAGCCGTGCCCAACTGGTTGAGCAGCGCATCAAGCCCGCCCTGGCCTCCGGGCATGTCGTGCTGAGCGACCGGTACGTGCAGAGCACGCTGGCCTATCAGGGCGCGGCGGGGGGCATTGCCCAGCAGGACATCCTCGCGGTGGCCCACGCGGCCCTTCAGGGCGTGATGCCGCACCTGACGCTCATCTACGACGTGGACGAGAACACCGCCGCGTCACGCATCAACCCGCTGCTGGCCACCGCGACCCGCACGACAGGGCTGGACCGCATCGAGAGCCGCGGGACCGAGTTCCACCGGAAGGTGCGCGAGGGGTACCTGGCCCATGCGCGTGCGAACACGAAGGACCATGTGGTGATCAACGCGGCGCGGACCCCGGACGAGGTGTGGACGGACACCGAGGCGGTCGTCAAGCACTTCGCGAAGTGATCGCTACGCCGCGTCCCGCCACTCGCGGGCCTTCTGAGCCGCCGCGGGCACCTGCTCCGCGGGCATGGGCCTGCCGAAGAAGTAGCCCTGGGCGTTGCCGCAGCCGATGGCCTGGAGCAGCGCCACCTGGTCGGCGGTCTCCACACCCTCGGCGACAATCGACATGCCGATGTTGCGGGAGAGGTCCGCCAGGGCGTGCATCATCGCGGCGTTGTGCAGCCCTTCGGAGACGCAGGCGATGAACGAGCGGTCGATCTTGACGGCGTCGATGGGGAACTCGCGCAGGCTGGCGAGGGACGAGTGTCCGGTGCCGAAGTCGTCGAGGGAGAGCTTGAACCCCTGGTCGCGCAGGGCGCGCAGCATGCGGATGCCGACTTCCTTGTCGCGCATGACAGCGGTCTCGGTGATCTCGATGCACAGGTCAGAGGGCTTGAGGCCCGCTGCCTGCGTGAGTGCTCCCAGGCGCTCGCTCACGCCGCTGGAGGTGAGCTGCCGGCGGGAGAGGTTTACGGCGACGGTGACGCCCTCGGGCAGCACGCCGGAGAGCCGCCAGCCCTTGAGGTCGCGGCAGGCCCGCTCAAAGACCCAAGCCCCAATCTCGCTGATCAGGTCGCTCTCCTCGGCGATGGGGATGAACTCGGCGGGCGAGACAGGGCCCAGGCGCGGGTGCGTCCACCGGGCGAGGGCCTCCATGCCGACCCATGCGCGCGTTTCGAGCGAGACTACCGGCTGGTAGAACACGGTGATCTCGCCACGGGTGCAGGCACCGGCCAGGTCACGCTCCAGCTCCGCGCGGCGGACGAGCTTGCTGCGCATCGCCTCGTCGAACATGACCCAGCGCCCGCGCCCGGCGGCCTTGGCCTCGTACATCGCGGTGTCCGCGTCGCGGAGCAGTTCGGCGGGGCGGGTGTACCGGGGATCGCCCAGGACCACGCCGATGCTCGCGGTGCTGGTCACGGTCTGCCCCGCGATCGTGTACGGCGCGGCGAGCACGCCCAACAGCCGGTCGGCCACCACGCGCACGTCGTCCGGGCTTGCCAGATCGTCCAGGACGACCACGAACTCGTCACCGCCCATGCGGCTGAGCGTGTGCCCGTGCGCCGCTCTTGAAAGCGTGTCGGTTGCGCGGAGCGTTGCACGCATCCGCTCGGCGATCTGCCGCAGAAGCTCGTCACCGGCCTCGTGCCCGAGCGTGTCGTTCACCAGTTTGAAGCGGTCGAAGTCCAGGAACATCACCGCGTAGTGGCGGCCCTTATCGCGGATGGCCCGAGCCACGACACCCTCCACACGGTCGTGCAGCAGCGCCGAATTGGGCAGGCCGGTCAGCCGGTCCGTCAACGCCATCGACTCGAGCGCGTGCTCGGACTCCACCTGCGTCGTCACGTCGCGGCTGGACCACACCACGTGCTCAACGGTGGATGTTCCCTCCGCCAGCACCGGCGTTGTCGTCCGCTCCAGCCACACGGTGCGACCGTCCGCGGTCACTGCACGGTACCGGCGCGTCGTGACCTGGCCCTGCGCGTTCGCGGCGGCCGCGGCGTCCATGGCCGCACGATCCTCCTGGTGCACGTGGTCCCGGCACGCGCCGCGTGCCCACGCCTCCGGGCTGTACCCGAGCGTGCGCTGCACGGAGGGCGACGCGTACAGGGGGTGCCCGTCCACGGTGGAGAGGCCGACCAGGTCGCTGGTATGCTCCGCGAGCAGGCGCGTGATGCGCTCGCTCTCGCGCAGCGCGCTCTCCGCCCGCTTCTTCGCCGTCACGTCGCGCAGGAACGCGCTGAACATGACCTCCTCCCCTGACTTCACACCCGTGATGGCCAGCTCGACGGTGATCACGTGCCCGCCCTTGGTCACCGCCGGCACCTCGATGCGCCGCCCCAGCACCCGCATTTCGCCCGTCATCAGGTACCGCTTCAGGCCCGTGATGTGCATCTGCCGGAGGTTCGGGGGGTCTTCGGGGATGATCAGCTCGTGCATGGGCCGGCCCACCGCCTCTGTCCGGGTCCAGCCGAATGTCCGCTCCGCCTGGTGGTTCCAGTCCGTCACCACACCCTCGGCGTTCATCGCGATCACCGCGTCCAGCGCGGTGTCGATCACGGTCCGCACCCGCTCCTCACCGCGCACCAGCGCCTCACGGCTCATCAGCCGCCCCACGGCCAGACCCAGTGACACCGCCGCCATGCGCGCGGCACGCAGCCGCTCTCGGGTCATCTCGCCCGGGGCCGATCCGTACAGCATCAGCTTCCCCGCGACGCCCGCGTTGGTCATGATGGGAATGAACGCCAGGGAACCCACCCCTTCCCGCGCGAACAGGTTCGCGAAACCCGCGAGCGTGCTGTCCGCCGCGACGTCCTGCACCACGATGGGCTCGGCCGAGGTTTCACCGTGCTTCCACGGGCAGTGCCCCTGCACGGCGGCGCGGTACTCGTCGCTCAGCCCGCGCCACCCGACGAAGCGGCACACACCCCGTCGGTCATAGAGGAGCACCGCCGTACGTGCGAGCCCCGTCGTGCGGCCCAGGCTGTCGTTGAGGGCGCGGGCGGCGTCCGGAACCTCGCTCGCGGCGCTGAGCGCCGCCGCGAGTGCGAGCTGCTCTTCTTTCAGCGTCTCCTCGAGCTTCGCGTCCGAGATATCGGTCACAAACCCGTGCCACAGCGTGGAACCTCCCGGCTCCTGCTCGGGCGTCGAGTTGCCCTCAAGCCAACGGTAGCCGGTCGTGCCGTGCGGCTGTGCCCGGAACTGGAACCGCCATGGCATCAGCGTCGCCGCGGAGACTTCGATCGATTCCATGAGGCCCTGGAGGTCGTCGTGGTGGATCGTGGCGAACACCGCCGAACCGTCTTCGCGTGCGGCCGCCGGCTCCACCCCGAAGAGGTCCAGCATCTTCCTGCTCGCGTACGGGAAGCTCACGGACTTGTCCGGCCCGAGCCGGAACTGGTAGATCATCCCCGGCACCTGCGACGCGATCTTCTCCTTCCGCATCGCCGAGGAGCGGACCTCCCGCTCCGAGGCACGCCGCCCCGTCTCCATCAGCGTCACCATGGTCCCGATGCCCGCCGCGCCGAGCACGATCAGCAGCCCCCCGAACAGCACCGCTCGCGACATCATCGACCGCCGCTCCATGTACGCCTCGGCCGTCATGTCCACGCCCACGACGCACTCCAGGGTGCCGTCCGCCCGATGAACCGGCGCAAACGCCGAGATGAACGTGCCCCACTTGTCGTCGTACGGCTGCGCACTGACGATCGCCACGCCGTCCCCCACGGCCTGCAGCGTGTCCGCGTCCGCGTCCTGGTACACCTCGCCCAGGTGAGACTGATCCTCGACGCCGTCGCCGTCATGGTCGCCCGGCTCGGCCGCGTCCACGATGAACACGGGACCCTCCGGGCTGTTCCGCATCGTGTACAGGTACTTGATCGAGGGCGTCTTCGCCCGCATCTCTCGCAGCGGGGCGACGACCTTCTCGTACAAGTCGCCCCCGTGCTGTGAAGCCTCCGTCAGGCCCGCGTGCGCGTCGGCGTCGACCCGCTGCGCGGCCAGCCCGGCGATCGTCGAGAGCTCTTCGTCCAGCGAAGCCTTGAGCGCCCGCCCGCCCAGCACCCACGAGGCGCTAAGCGCCGCCGCGCCCAGCGCGATGACCAGCGCCGCTGCACCAACACCATGCATCCACGGCTTGATCCGGCTGCCCGCGTCCGCGGCATCACCCCGCTCCCCGCTCGGGGCCCGGTCGGCCGCTCCGGAGCGCCGGTGTCTCCTGAGCACCACCCCCGCTCCACAGGGACCGGCGATGAACGCCACGAGCGCAGCGTCGAACAGGGAGGTCGTCCACGGTTCCGAACCGCCATGAGGCCAACGGATCAGCGTGGGCAGGAGCCGGAGCAGCAGCAGTTCAGCCGCAAAGACAACCGCCGTCACCAGCGCGCACGTCATCACTACCCCGCCCCGTGCGGGCTTGACCGGCTGCGACATGCCATGCAGGTGAGTTCCCATGCGCCGTCCCCGTGCGCACCCACGGTGATGCTGCGGACATCCGTCTATCGGACCCGCGGCACGACGGCTTCACGCCACCATGACGGTGACGGCGAATACACCGGATCCCGTGCCCAACCGACCGATGGGCAGCGGCTTATCCCCTGGATGCGCGGGCTTGCCGCCCTCGTCGCGGAACGAAGGCCGCAACGGCTGCCAGAAGCACGACCGGAGGAGCAGGTACAGGCGTCGCCTCCAGCGCAAAGTCGTCATAGCACATTCGGGGGATGCCGTCACTCCCGATGACGCTGATCGCCAAGTACCGCCCGGCAACACTGGCCGGCAGCGTCGCGGGCGACGTGTACGTCAGTGAGAACGGGAGCATGGTCCCCCGATCCGCGGCGTCAATCCCAACACCGCTCATGAGCGAGAGCGTCGTGATGTTCGGCCTGCCCAAAAACGCGAGCGTCTCAAGGTCCGGTGCGCCCAGCAATGAGACATACACGCCGTTGGTGCTGTCGGTCCACCCCAGGCCTGCGAGGAACGTGAGGGTGTACGTCGTGCTGGGCTGGATCAAGACCGGCAGCGTCTGCTGCATCGCCGACACCTGGAGCGCGCCGACATAGTTCCCGCTGTACCCGGTCAGCCACGGTGTGCCGTTCATGCTCACGTTGGGGTTGAGCACGCCCGCGTACACGATCGCCGGGGGCGCCGGTGTATAGGTCCGCCACCCCGGCACGATGACACCGGTCTGTGGTGAGTTGCCGCCCGGATTGAACGGGATGGGCCAGCGCGTACCCACGCCGATGATGCCGCCCCCGGCGCCCACCGTCTGTTCCCCGGGCCGGAGCGTGATGTTCAGGTCCTCGAAGCCCGGGTTGATGATGGGGATGACCTCGGCCCGTGCCGACGCGACCGCACCAACAAGAAACGCCACCAGTGCCATGCGCTTCATACAGACTCCCGGCCCCACCAGTCAGAGTGTGCACGACTCCCGGCGGCCTGCAAGAAAACTGGCGAGAAAAACCTCGCCGGACGGGCTCAAACGACGCCGCCAGCGACCGCTTCCCGTGTGGCTACCACCTGCGTACTATCCCCCGATTCCCCGCGGTGGTGGCGGAATTGGCAGACGCGCTAGATTCAGGTTCTAGTGGGGTCACACCCTTGGAGGTTCAAGTCCTCTCCACCGCACTTTGACGCCCCGCCCCGTGCGGGGCGGTCTTTTTTCAGGCTCGTTCTTCCCCCTCGATGGGCCCCCCGCCATGAAGCAGAAAGACGCCATCAAGCTCTCCGCAGCCATCGCCCTCATCGCCGCGGCGGGCATCATCCTCTATATCACGATGCGTGAGCCCTCGCCCCCGGCCCCGGCCGCCCCCGCAGCCGCCGGCGATACCGCGGCCGCGCCCACCCCCGGCACTGCGCCCAAGAACGAGAACCTCCAGTTCGAGGGCAAGAACTCCACGCAGGAACTGCCCCGCGGCCCCATCCGGGTCGCGCCGCAGGGCAAGTAAGCGATCTAGGGCCACGCCCGATGCCCCTCATCCTCGCAGGCATCGACGAAGCCGGCTATGGCCCCACCCTGGGCCCCTTGTGCGTCGGCCTCAGCGTCTTTGAAGTCCCCCATGACGATGGTGCGCCGCCGCCCTGCCTGTGGAAGCTGCTTTCCCGCGCGATCTGCCGTGAAGCCGGACGCGGCGGCAAGCCGGGGCCCGGCAACCGCATCCCGATCGCCGACTCCAAACAGCTCAAGCTCTCCAGCAGCGTCGTGACCACACACCCGCTCGTGCACCTGGAGCGCGGCGTGCTGTGCATGCTGAACACACTCGAGCCCGCGTTCACGCCGTCGGCGGACCTGGAGTTGTTCGAAGGCCTGGGCTCAAAGCTCCCCAGCCACCACTGCTACACAGGCGACCCGTCACCCCTGCCCTGCAGCCACGACGCCGGCCAGCTCGCCATCAACGCCAACGTCCTCCGCCGCGCGATGGCCGATGCCAATGTCCGCACGCTCGCGATGCGCTGCCGCGTGATGGACGAGCACGAATTCAACACGCTCGCGAGTGAAGCCGACAACAAGGGCGCGACCACCGCCGCGGCCGTCTCCGGGCACCTGCGCACGCTGTGGGAGTCATACGCATCACTCGACGACGCGCGCCGCCCGCGCCTGGGCGTCGTGTGCGACCGCCTGGGCGGTCGCGCGATGTACGGCGACATGCTCCGCCGCGCTATCCCTGGTGCAACCGTCACCATCCTTGAAGAGTCCGAGACGCGCAGCCGCTACGTCGTGGAAGACGCGGCCACCCGCCGCCGCATGGGCGTGTCGTTCCTTGTGGAGGCCGAGCAGGCCCACATGCCCGTGGCCCTTGCATCGATGATCGCGAAGTACACGCGTGAACTCTGCATGGCCCGCTTCAACCGCTCGTGGGAAGCGACCGCGCGGGACCTCACGGGTCTTGAACTCAAGCCCACCGCGGGCTATGCCCAGGACGCCCGCCGCTGGCTGCAGGATGCCCGCCCGCTACTCACCAGCGACGACCGCGCTGCGCTGATCCGCAGGTATTGACGCCGATTGTCGATCGCCCACGTGCCCCGCTACCGCCGCGCGGGTACGCTCCCCCATGCGTTACGGCACCCTCGGCACCACCGGCATCAAGGTCTCCGAAGTCTCCTTTGGCTGCTGGACCATGGGCGGCCCCAACTTCTCACCCGCCAACGGCCAGCCCATCGGCTGGGCCCAGATCAACGAGGACGACGTCCTCGCCGGCGTCAAGGCCGGGCTCGACGCCGGCGTCAACCACTGGGACAACGCCGACGTCTACGGCAACGGCCGCGCCGAGCGCCTCCTCGCCAAGTGCCTGGACACACTCGGTGTCAAGCGCGACACCCAGGTCATCGCGACCAAGGTCGGCCACCACAAGGGCACCGCCGTCAACGCGTACGACCCTCGCCACATCCGCAATCAGTGCGAGCAGAGCCTCCGCAACCTCCGCGCTGCCCACATCGACCTCTACTACTTCCACCACGGCACCTACACCGGCGAGGATTACGACGGCCGCGCCCACGACTATCTCCACGAGGCCGCCGACACCATGCACACCCTCGTGAAGGAAGGCAAGGTCCGCGCTGTCGGCCAGTCCGCGTACAGCGAGGATGACTACGCCCGCGCCATCCCGGTGCTCCGCCCGCACGTCTGCCAGAGCAAGGCCAACCTGCGCTACGACGACCTCATCCGCCCCGGCTCGCGCCTCCAGGCCCTCATGAAGCAGCACGGCTGCACCTTCGTGGGCTTTGGCCCTCTGGACCAAGGCATCCTGCTCGACAAGTTTGACCCCGCCAAGCCGCCGACCTGGGAAGAGGGCGACTACCGCGCTTCTCGCAAGGACTTCGCGCCGGCCACGCTCATGGGCGTCCGCCAGAAACTCGCGCAGGTCGTCGCCCGCTTCGGCGGCTCACCCACCATGGACGCCGCGGCCCGCACCGCGCTCCTTTCGTCGGTCGTCCAGCGCTGGGTCCTGGCGCACGACCACGTCTGCTGCGTCATCCCCGGCTTCCGCAACGCTTCACAGGCCCGCTGCAACGTGGGCGCAGGCACTGACGCACCGCTAAGCGCGGCGGACGTGGTGTGGCTGCGGGAACTGTTCCGAGCGCCCTGAGCCGCGCTCAATCCTCGGCAACCAAGAGACTCAACCGCTCGACCGCTCGCCGCACAACCTCCGCCGGCGCGTGTGCGGTGTGAAGCCGCTCGCGCAGTGTGCCCACGCTGGCGAGGTGGCTCACAAGCAGCACCCGCACATAATCCAGATCCTTCTCACGACCCGCGAGCAGCTTCGATGCAGCGAGATCATGCACTTCAAGGCACAACCCAGTTGCATTCCCCGTCGCGGCGGTCCGCAGCCGTACCAATCTCGTTTCCCATCCGTCCGGCAGGAACGCGGTTTCGATCTCCACACCGTGCGCGTAGTACCCGAACGATTGGTGGAATGCCGAAAGCTCGCCGATAGCTCCGTCAATGACCTCAGCGTCGTGGGGGCTCCGCAGCGTGAAAACATCTGCGTCGAGCGATGTGAGCAGTTCGTCCGGCGCATTTGGGAACTGTGCGAGGATCGCCTGAGAACCAATCACCACCACTTCCGTGGCTCCCGTGATCGATCCCGCCGCGCGGATGATGTGCTCAAGCTGCGGACGCTTCATCCCTGCACCGCCTCTTGATGGATTCCACCACCGCCGACGGCAATACCCCGGCGAATGGCGAGTTGCGCCGCAGACGTTCGCCCACAGGCGTCTCGCTCAGCATCTCGGCAACAACGTCCGCGACCGGGCGCTCAAGCAGCCGCTCCCACTCTTCGTAGCACCGCAGAAGCGAAGGAGACCCGCTGTTGCCAATGCGCCAACGGCGAAGGTTGTCCTGCGCGACGCGCACCCACTCCGGGTGCACCGTCAGCCCTTCGGCCACGGCCTTGGCGAGCGCCATGCTCACTATGTCATGATGCGGTCCACCCATACCAGAGTTTAGGATCGTTCACTCCTCGTCAAACTGCCCCTGCCACTGGTCCATCCACGGGTTCAGGTCTTGATCCACCTGCCACGGCGAGTCCGCGTCCCCGCGGCGCTTGTCGAACGCCTGCACCAGGTCCTGCTCGTTCTCGATGCCCGTGTCGTACGCGTTCCGCTGGTCCGCCGTCAGCAGCGCCAGCACATCCCGCGTCAACTTCCGACGCAGCTTCTGCTCGTCCCGCGCCCGCTCGGGGTCACCCCCGCCCCACATGTCCTGCGGCGACGGCTCCTTGTCCAGCAGAACGATCTCGTCCAGCCGGTGCCGGTCCTCCATCGCAAACTTGAGCAGCTCCGAATCCGCGGCCTTCACCAGCCCATCGATCTGGCTCTTCTGGTCCGTCGTGAGCGACCGCAGCCGCAGCACCGCCGCGATCTCCGGCACGCGCTTGGCCGGCATCCACCGATACTTGCTCTCCCGCCGCAGCCGCTGCCGCTGGAACCGCTCCTGCGCTGGGCCCGTCAGCGTGTCCTCCACCTTCCGCGCGGTGCGCACCTGCAACTGTCGCATCCGCTTGAACAGGTCGTTCACCTTGTCCACGTCCGCCTTGCTCGGCCCCTGCCGCTCCCCGGCGTTCCACCACATCATCATCGAGCTCTTCCCGTGCTGGCGCGCCAGCGGCCGCCAGTCGGAAATGATCGAGTCCATGCTCGACTCGTACGGCTCCAGCACGTCCTTCAGGCTCTCCCGCTCCGCAGGGCTCAGCTTGCTCGCCCGCACCATCGCGATCACGTCCACCACCGGCTCCTGAAACCCGTACGCGTAGCTGAACCCGTCCCCGCTGTTCTGCGCCTGCGACATCTGCAGCACCACCGAGTGCGCATCCCGCACTAAGAGCCGCCGCCGCGACCGCTCGAACCGCTGCCACCCCAGGTCCGTCTGAGCGGTCTCCAGCAGCGCCTTGAGGTCGTTCATCACCTCCTTCTCGAGCGTGACGACGTCCTCCTGCTGCTTCTTCATCTTGTTCTGGTACTCCTCCATCTGCTTCGCGTAGTCCGCCTCGCCCCCATCCTCCGGCCACTCCTGGTCCTGCCACCCGCGGTAATACTTGAGCGACATCGTCCGCGCCCGCGCCATCGCGCCGCGCATCAGCTCGAGCCCCGCCTCCTTCTGCTCGGGCTTCAGGCCGCACGCGTCGTCCAGGTTCTCAAGGTCCTCCACCGTAAAGAGCGACCCACCCAGCCACACGTCCCCCGCCACCGCCTCAACCTCCTGCGCCCGCGCGCACGGCACCACCGCCACCAGAGCAACCACCACCGCCGCACACGCACGCACACTCCACATACGCCGCTCCTTTCAGGCCAAAGGTCCAAACAGCATACCAGAACCTACACCCCCGGTTGCACCCGCGCCGCACGCGGCAGACACTTCCCCCGTGCACCCCACCCTGCAAACCAATCCCGAACTCACGCTCCGTCGCCCATCTGGTGGCCACTCCGTCACCCTCTCGCCCTACCACGAGACGACCGACGCCCGCCCCTTGTTCGACCTCACGCCCGACGGCAATTTCACCGCTCCCTTCTGGCCGGCGGACGGCAACAAGGGCTTGCAGTATTCCGGCACGCTTTCCATC
>DATAKA010000031.1:0-15415 GCA_036261855.1 Phycisphaerales bacterium
GATGGCCGGGAGGTTGTACGGAGGCCGCGTCATCTCGTCGGCCATCTTCAGGAAGAGCAGGAACGTGATCTGCTCCGTGTAGGCCATGTAGGACAGCCCGTCGTCGCGCAGGACGTGGGCGTAGTTCCAGGCTTTGTTGACAATGTGGGCGGTGCTTGATGGATTCTGATCGCTCATGTTGGGACCATGGCGAGATGCCACGTCCATTCTCCAGGATTCAATTGTCTTTGCTCGACGGCAATCTCTTGACCTACGGAGTACAAGATGGAAAGGTCGGTGGAGTCGGCGACCCCAAGGTTCGTATGACGAAGCATCTGCTCGGTACCACCTGGATCGAGAAACCACACGGCGTAGCGCTGAACGCCGGTGACCAGCATTGTCAGGGGGTGCTCGCGTGCCGCGGCGACAGAAATCGCCGGGTCCGCAAACTCCGCCCGATATACGGCACCGCGCGTTGTTGATCGTCGCTGTATCCGCAGTTGTACCACGCTGCCAAGCCCAAGCCCTCGGGCCCAGTGCCACGTTCCGGACACGTCCACCGTCACGACTGCGGATTCACGCACTACCGCAACGAGTAGCGCAACGGTTTCTTTTCGAATCGCTCCAGGCCATCGCACGTCATCACGTCGAAGTAATTCCACAACGTCGGCGCTGACAACGTCTCCGAGGAGCAACTCCGGCGATTCAACAAGTCGCACTGCACGCGCGGTACTCGCCACTGCCGTTCTGGTCACCACGCACTCCATGCCCAGACGCACCTTTTGTGCCCGCACTAATACCGCACCTTGGTCGTTCTCGACGAGGTAGATTTGCCCGTGTTCGTCCTCCACTGATATCTGGTTGCCCGCAATCGCTTTCACCCTGACCGCGATGTTTCCCTTCTTGTTGTCCCTGGTAAAGTCTTCCACTTCCCCAACCGTTGCGTGCCTCGGCACTCCCTGAGGTACCCGAATGTGTGGCACTCCAGCGGGCCCCAGATTCTCGCCGCCGACCCAGACCCGCTTGACGGTCGGAAAGCGGCCCGCGCCAACTGCTGCCTCGGCAATCCCCGTAAAGTTGTCGCCCTCCTTCAGCGAGTCAAACCAACCGCGAGGCGCACCTTCTACCGGCACCGCAAGAAAGTACTCGGCGCCGACATTGTCGATGCAGAATGCATAAGACTTTCGGCGGCCCGAGACCCGATCGTGCGGGATTTTTCGCACGGTCATCACAACTGCGTCTTCGGGAGGTGCTTCATTTGTTTCTCCACAAAGACGCGACCAGAAGGGGCCTGCAAGTAGGGTCGCGCCGCTTGACTTTGCCGCGTCACGCAAGCGAGATACCGTCCGCACGATCTCCGGCTCGTCGATCCGTCGCCACTTGTGTCCGGTACAGATCGCTTGCAGGTGTCTATCCAAGAACGCTGCCCATTTGAGTTGCACCTCACTATCCGCGTCGCCAGAGGAGACGCGGAACCCCAACTCATCCTGCAGCTTGATTGACACATCTACCGCGGCGCCAAAGTACCCAAATCTCATCAGCATCGTATCGGCCGCTTCAATCGTCTGTAAAGCGACCTGCCGCCATTCTACGAGTAAGGCCGCCTTCTCCTCAAGGCGAGCTTTCATCGCAGTAATAAACATAGTCGCAAAGAGCCGCTGCATGTCGCTGCCATCCTGAGGCCACCCAGAGGTGTCTGCAATTACAGCGTCGTGCTGCCCGCTCCATGCCCGAGACAGGCAAAACGTGATCGCGAGGCGCTCACGATCCGAAATAGGTATGCGGGAGTCCAGATGCAGACCTTGACTCCACAGTGGCTCCAGAGAGTCCCGAGCCGCACGAAAGTCCCGATCCCGGAACAACAGTTCGGCCAACTGCAAAAGCGTCGCTGGCTCCGGAGGCACGCACTTGGCACCTTCCTTCAGCGCGGCGATTGCCCCCACGCGATCATCCAGTGCCTCATGCAGATTTGCCTTCAGTCGCCACAAGTACGCATCGCCGGACCGGGTCACGAGTCGCTCGTCTACCTGTCCGAGATGGGCCAAGCAAGTGGCTCGCACGCCGCCACGCACAGCACGAGCGGTCTTGTGAATCAGCGTGCGCTCGCCGACTCCCCTGTCAGGCGGGCAATAGCCTCGCGCAAGCACATTCGTATCGGCGGTTTCGGCCCGCTCCTGCTCCTTGCGCAAAGCAACTGTTCTGCTGAGAGCATTCTGCCTAATCACGAGATCAATCGGACGCCGCAACAACAGGTCGCGTGCCGCTCTGCTCAATGAATAACGAGGTTCACCCTCAGCAGTAGTGTGCTCGACCAGACTTGTCTTCACGACATGCCGCAGCGCATCCGCGACCTCGTCCCGCGAGCGCTCGATCAGATACTCGATCGTCCACGCGTCCGAGGGTGCCTCAAGAACGAAGAGGCACTCTAAAAGCGTCTTGCACGGCGACGGAATCGCTTCGAGTAGTGAGGCGAATGAGAACTCAAGCAGGTTCGCACCTGCAACGGCGAGCGCTTCAGCGACATCGACGCCGGCCGCCACCGCATCGATTGTCAGCCGCACTGCCAAGGGATTGCCATGAGCTTCAGTTGCAATCCGCCTGAGCAACTCAGGTGATACATCAACACAACCGCGGGCGACCGCGTAGTGGCGCGCGAGGTACATACTTCCCGCCTCGGTGAGCGGCTTTAGCGGCAACACGGAGGCAGCGTCAATGCGTATTCGACTAGTCACAAGAAGTCGCCATCGCGGTGGCAATGAGGCAGTGAACGAATCAAACTCATCTGCACCGTCGGTGAGAAGGGTCTCTAGATTGTCAACGTATATCAGCACGGCGCGATCAGCGGCAGTCGCGACCGTGCCATCGGTTGGCGTGCCCAGTTCAAATACTGACGCGATCGTTGAGAAGAGGTCCTCACGAAGCTGGTCAAGTGTGTCGACGAACCGACCCAGTGGCTCCAACCCGGCGTGTGTCAGACGATGGGTCTTGGCCGAGAGAAAGATGACGGCCTCCAGCTGCGACGCTGAATGTGGATCAAGAACGATCTGTCGGAGGCATTCCTGACACAGTGCCGTTTTTCCAATGCCACCAGGTCCAGTGACTGCAATGGAAGTAAACCGCGTATTGAGTACCTTCGCGCGAAGTGCGCGAAGGTCGTCGTTCCGACCCACAAGTCCGGTTACCTCGTGCTCCAGCACCTCGGGCATATTGTTTGGCAGCTTCCAAACGGTTCGCCGAAACCAAGCGTCTGGGGGTGACGTGAGCAGCCCTTGACACGCGTTGTCGTAAGCGCGGGTGACGGCGGACAAGGAGAGAATGGAAACGGCCGGTGCAGTGGCAATGACGGAAAGACGCATCCAATCATGCTCAGTGATGTGGTGGCACCGCACAGGGTGGCACACCGTATTCCTCATTTCGTTGATTCCGAGCGAAGTCATCAACTTCGCTAACTCTCCCACATGTTCGGCCTCTGGCCGTTCGGGCAGGGCGGCGCCGATTTGGAGGAGTTCGGAAAGGTAGCACTCATCAAGCAGAGCGGGCAAGGAGGGCTGAACGGCGCCCTGTCTGGCGGCCAGTCTAGAGGCAAGCTCCTTCCTCAAGCCTGTCGGAATGTGATCAACTGTCCCAACCAACGAACGGAGCGTCGCTGAGAGCGACTCCTCAAGTGCGAAGAGCACCATTGCACAGTGCATCCGATAGTTAGCCGTTGCCTGAAGTGGATTCATTGTCATATGCGATCGCTCCTCCTCCGGCGGTTTGGTGGAAGGGCACGGCCTGCAGTCAAGGCGGCAGCCGCGCCACTGCGAGGTTCATCTGAGAACATCCGATCGTGGGGTAAGTCGGCGGGGCTAGTGAGCGGGTCCTGCGGGACGAGTTTGCCCTCGAAGGCGCGCTTGAGGATGGCTTGGCGGAGTCGGGCGGCGCGCTGGAGGGCGTGCTCGACCTGCGTCTCGGCGGCGTCGGCGACGGAGAGGCGGCGATCGACCTCGGCGACGATCTCGGCTTGTTCGGCGACAGGAGGAATCGGGAACTCGGTGGCACGAACGATGCCATTGCTGATGTTGGGCTGCGCTCCGCCCTTGCCCAACGCCACGAGCTTGGAACGGATGGAGATGAGGTAGTAAAAGGCAAACCGCGTGTTGATGCCCGACGGCAAGAACATCGCGCAGACTGCCTGATTGGTCGCGGCCGGAATGCCCAAGACGCCTACCTTGCCGACGGTCGCGCCGTACAAAGCGATGCAGAGCGTGCCCGCCGGGAAGACCTTCGCCGAGGAGTTGTCGAGCCCGGCGTCGCTGATGGTCTCCTCTGTGCGCGACACGACGGAGTCACCGAGTTCGCCCGACTTCACCCAAGGAACATCGCCGCCGAAGAAGTCCGGCCTTGCCCTCGACGGTGTCCCGCCAGTTGAGGTGTCGGCAATCATTCCTATTTGCGCAGAGCACCACCCGGCAGGCAGTGCGCCGAGGTCAACGCTGCTCTCTGACGTTGACTCTTCGTACTTCTCCTTCCACCCCTTCGGCGGCGTCTTCCCCGCCTCCTTGAACTTGCGGAGTTGGTCCTGCTCCCACTTGGCGCGGCGTTCGGTGAGGATGCGCTCGAGGAGTTTGGCGGCGGGCTCGGTGGCCGGGTCCTGCCTGCGCCATTCCTCAGTCAGACGCCCCTCGACGGCGGCCTTGAGCACGGCCGCGCGGTACCGCTTCAGGTTCGCCCTCACCCGCTCCAGCGCGGCCACGCCCGCGTCGAGGTCGGAGAAGAGTTCCTCGATCTTGGCGACGATGCGGCGCTGCTCTTGTGGCGAAGGGATGGCCATTTGGTGATCGAGAATGTGATCCTTCGACAGGCCCGGAATGTCCCCCTTGGCGTGCCTGAGCACTTCACCAATCTGAAAGCGAAGTGCGTGTTCGACGAACTTCGAGGACAACCCCTTGCCCGGCTCGTAGGCGTAGACATCGCGTCCAATCGCGCAGGCGATACCTGGGAAAAGTGTTCCCACGCCCGCCCCTTTGACGGTGATGAAGATGCAACCGTCGGGAACGACACGCCGCGGATCAGTCGTCCACTTGTCGGCGGTGAGCGTACTTCCATCCCAGTGATCGGGGCCTGTCACATAGGGCGTCCCTTTGCCAACACGATTGACATTCGCCACCGATGGGGATTGCCCACAGTGGAGACGGCCAATGTCGCCAAGGGATACGAGCGACCAGCCCGAAGGATGTGAGCGGGGTTCACTCATAGAGAAGCTGCTGACGGAGTTGATCGGGGTTCACCGCATGATTTTGGAAGTACACGTCCAACCAACGGCGTTGATGGTTGCTGTAGACCTTACCACCACCAAGCGGCATCGATTCGGTCCAACTAAGCGCGTCTCCGATCTCTACCTCGTCGCCAATGAGTTCGATGATGGTGAAGCCGTTTCCCTCAACGGCGACGGCGATCATTGCCCGCTGCGGGTTGATGTGCGTGACGGGTCCGCTCGTGGTCGTTTCTTTCATGCCACCAACCTCTCATTCATCTCGCTCAACAGCGTCGGCAGCGACTCGCCGAAGACCTCGTACGCCGCGCCCAGCCCGCCCATCTGCTTGAAGGGCACATCCTCCAGCGCCTCGGCGTCGATGGCCAGCGATGCGGCGATGTGATCCTTGATGGCGTCCAACCACTTCCGCTGCTGCGGCGCGAACGTCACGCCCGCCGTTGCCTTCTCCGCCAGCCACGCCGCGTACCGCTCCTCCACGACCGCCGCGTGCGGGCGGAGCAGCGTCGGACCGCCGATGGCGTGCTTCACAAGTTCGATGAGGTCCACCAGGTGCGTAGGCTTGCCCTTTACCTTCCCCGGCTCTACCGCCTCGAACGCCTGCCACACGCGCCCGACCGTCTCGGGCTTCTTGTCGCTGATGAAGAACGGCGCCACGCTCAACTTCTGGGCCAGTTCCTTGACCTGACTGTACCGCAGTCCTGCACGGCGCGGCCTGCTGTAGAGCACGCGGATCGCTTCGATCTCGTCCTTGTGCTCCTCAATGAACGCCTTGAAGCTGGTGACGATGGAGCGGCTTTTCTCCAGCGCCGCGGCGTTGAAGCCAGCACCGATGAGCGTGTCGCGGTTCACCTCGTCAAGGACCTGCTCCGCCGCGGCCTTGACGCGCAGGATGGTCTCCCGCAGCGCGGGGTTCAGGAAGGGGCGCAGGGCTTGCGTCATGGCCTCTCGCTCCACCTGCTGGGCCTGCTGCTCGGTGGGTTCCTGCCCAGCAGGCAGGTTGAACTTCTGCCCGGCACGCTGGGCCGTCACATCGTCGTCGATGCTGTGCAGGAGGCTCGCGGCCAACTGGGCGACCGTCGCACCGCCTGCCGTGCGCTCGATCTGGGCGCGCTGGTCCTCGTCCAACTCGCGGTCAAGGCGTGCCAGGCGGGCGGCGAGCGTGGAAACGATGTCGTCGCTCACCGCGCCGGCGGCGATGGTCTGGAGGATCTTGTCCAAGGGCACGCTGGGCGAGCGGTCAAGGGGCTTGGAGAGCGTCTTCTCCGATTCGGTCACGCCGATGGCGTCCACGATGACGAAGTGTGTCTTGACGCCGCCGGGGGCGTCCGGTGTGACGGATTGCAGCACGTCGGGGTTGATGACGCGGCAGCCGCGGCCCTTCATCTGCTCAAAGTAGGCGGCGGAGATGATGTTCCGCATGAAGAGCAGGCATTCGAGGGGTTTGACGTCTGTGCCTGTAGCGATCATGTCCACCGTCACCGCGATGCGGGGGTAGTAGGAGTTGCGGAACTCGTTGAGCAGGTCCTCGGGTTTCTTGCCGGTGGTCTTGCTGGTGATCTTCTGGCAGAAGTCGTTGCCCTTGCCGAAGACCTCGCGGGTGATTTTGGTGATGTCGTCGGCGTGGAGGTCGGTCTTGGCGAAGACGAGGGTCTTGGGGACCTCGGTGCGGCCCGGGAAGATCTCCGGGAGTTTGTCCCGGAAGGTCTGGAGGACGAGGCGGATCTGGCTCTCGTTGACCACGTCGCGGTCGAGCTGGCTGGCCGCGTAGGGCATGTCGGCGTCGAGGGCGGCGTACCGCTTGCGGCGCGTGGCGCGGTCGCGGCGGGGGACCAAGTAGCCGGGCTTGCCGGCGAGTGTGGCGCCGTCCTGGCTCACCTTGGTCTCGATGCGGTACACGTCGTACCCGACGTTGACGCCATCCACGACGGCCTCCTCGTGGCTGTACTCCATGACGAGGTTGCCGTTGAAGAAGCCAATGGTCTGGGCGCTGGGCGTGGCGGTGAGGCCGATGGTGAAGGCGTCGAAGTACTCCAGCACCTGCCGCCAGACGTTGTAGATGGAGCGATGGCACTCGTCCACGATGATGAAGTCGAAGAACTCGGGCGGGATCTTCTCGTTGTAGACCACCGGCAGGGGCTCTTTGACGAGCCTTTCCGCTGCGGACTCGAACATGGAGGACTCCTCGCCGGACTCGTCAAACTCTTCCTCGCCCTTCAGGATGGAGTAGAGGCGCTGGATCGTGGTGATGCAGACCTTGGCGGCGGGGTCGATGGAGTTCTTCTTGAGGTGCTGGACCGTGTACTCCTCGGTGAACTTGTAGGCGTTGTAGGGGGAGGCGAACTGCTGGAACTCGTTGATGGTCTGCTTGCCCAGGTTGTTGCGGTCCACCAGGAAGAGGACGCGCTTCGCGCCGGCGAACTTGATGAGGCGGTAGGCGATGTTGCAGGCGGTGAAGGTCTTGCCGGAGCCCATGACCATCTGGATGAGCGCGCGGGGGTGGGCTTGGGCGAGGGAGCCTTCAAGGCTCTGGATAGCCGTGACCTGCTTCTCCCAGAGGCGGCTGGTGTCGAGCGCGGGCATGTGCCGCAGGGCGGCGCGGAGTTGCTCGTCGAGGCCGACGAGCCGGACCAGCTCCTCGGGCCGATGGAACTGGAAGACCTCACGGCTGCGGGCGTCGGGGTCCAGGCCGTTGGTGAACTGTGTGACCGCGCCGGTGGCCTCGTAGGCGAAGGGGATGGGCTTGCCGGCCGCGGCCCAGGTGGGGAGGCCCGCGGGCAGGCCAGTGGTGTACTTCGCGGATTGGGTCTCCACGCCCGTCAGCGTGTGGCCCTCGGGCTTGGCCTCGATGACGCCGATGATCTTGGCGTCGGCGTAGAGCAGGTAGTCGGCGGGGCCGGCAGTGGTGGGGAACTCCCGGACGGCGATGCCGGGGCCGGCGGTCAGGTTCATGGCCCTGTAGTCCTGAACGAGCCACCCGGCCTCAGCAAGCTGGGCGTCGATGGTGCGGCGGGCGATTTCTTCGGGACGGGGCATGCGCTGAGGAAGGCCACATAATATGGCGGGGTCGGGAGTGCTGCCAGCAACGTCGGCATCCACATTCGGTCCTGTGCGTGAACCATCCGATGGACGAGTCCACATTCAACCCGCCGGCTCCGATGGGCACGCGGCAAGCTGCGGCCGAACTGCGGATGAGAGCGCGCGAACACGCAGCTTCCGGCAATCAGCTGGCAGCAGCCGTCCACTATCACTTGGCGACGCGCCCGTTCGTAGACACGGACCAGCGGTACTTCCACGAGTGTGTTGACGGTGGATTTGAAGCGTGCAACACGGCGATCGCACAAGCTGCCCCCGGAAGCGCCGATGCGGTTCTTGCCCATGTGCTGCTGCTGACTCAACTTGCTAACTTGGCCTGCGGGTGGGGGAGTCGCAGCGTGGATGTCAACCGCCACGTTGGGCCGGCACAGCGCGGATTGGCTGACAGCCTGATTCGCCTCGCAGCAACGGACGAGTCGCTTGGCAAGCTTTACACGCACACTTCTTGTGTTGGAGGACCAGTCTCAGGGCCGTGGTCGATCACCGTTGGTATGCCTGAATCGTTACCCTGCGGACAACTCGAGCAGTACGCGGATGGCGCGGTGGCATTCGGAACGCCATCCGCGTTCGGGGCACTTGTTCTCGAAGGAAACTGGATCAAGGCTTGGGAAGTCGTCAGGTCCCGGCAGGCTGATTATGAGTAGGTTGGAGACTTGGGGTGGTGCCAGGTGGCGAGGGGCGCGGCAAACCCGGCCGAAGCAGCGGTCGCGTTTTCTCAGGCGGCGGAGCTGTTCGGAACTGACACTTATGAGCGGTCCAGGCAGTCGGGGCGCAACAGCTGGTCGTCCATGAATCAGACTGTGTGGGCTCCTCATTACGGGGCACGGTCAAAAATTGCGAACATCCACGAGAACCCCGATAATGCCATGAAGCTGATTCAGCAGGCTGCCAACTGCTTCAACGGCGTTGAAATGGGGTGGCTTGCGTCATCGCAACGGCGATACAGAGCGTTGGTAGTAGGCATCGCCGCGACAGCGCGGTTCGACGAGAGCGCTCTGAGCAGCGCACTGGACGACTTGAAGAGCACTATTCAGTTGGGAGGGCACGATGCTGGGGACGACAAAATGCAGGAGTATCTTGAACTAGCCCTTACTCTGTGCAAGCAGAAGGACGTTGCGAAAGTTCAGCGGCTGGTCAACCGCATCGCCGGTCTGCTGGATGCACTACCAATTTGGCATGAACGCGGCTCCACCGCGGTTGCGAACCAACTCGGCGCGACATTGATGCGGCATGCACCAGCTCAGCGGGAGTGGCTTTACTCCAAACTCTCAGTGCTTCGAGAGGAGAAGGTGCTCCATAGGCTGATCCTGGAGGTCTACCAATCGTTGGGTGCGGAGTATGCGCAGGTCCTGCACGGGGCCTTTGAGAACGGGAAGGATGTCGTCGTGCGCTGCGTCGCAGGGGGTGTTCATGAACTCAGGATGTTTCAAGTGAAGTGCGGGAACATTGGGGCGGCCGAGTGGCCGGGAGTCAAGGACCAACTTGAACGCATGTTTGAAGCTCCCCGCACCCCGCACGCTTCCGAACATTCCGGGCCTGTCGTTGGGGTGTTGGTTCTCTCGGGACATGTCAAGCCATCGATCTTCGAAGCAGTCGAGGGGTGGAGGGCATCGCGACGCGCGAATCTCGGTTGGCGTTGCGAGGTCATGCACATGAATGAACTGGTCAACTGGATTCTGAACAGCGGGTGCTTCGAGGTTGCGCAACGATGCCTCGCCGAACATGTCGATGCTACAACCCGTCGCCGAGGCGTAAAATCGTGACACTCTGATGACCTTCGTCGCGGTCAGGGCATTTCACGCTCGTTGCCGCACACGAACTATCCGAATAGTCCAGGCGGTACGGCTGACGCCGGTTCAGATAGCTGCGAGTCATTTACTCTGGATGAGTTGACCCTGGTACTGACCCGGTGTGCTTCCATCTCCTCTGGGGAGAACGGATGGAGGACAGGCGCGAGTGATTCGGGTGTCTTGTTCGCCGGGTCAAGCCACAGGTCGTACATCTCAGGCCGGACGATGCACGGCATGCGGTCGTGGATTGTGGCCATGAGGGCATTGGGCGCTCGGGTGAGGATGGTGAAGGACTCCACCGGCTCGCCGATCTTGTCGTTGCCGTCCCACAGCCCGGCAAGGCAGAACAGCGGCACGCCCTTGACGCGGATCGACCACGGCTGTTTGCCCTCTGGCCGCTTCTCCCATTCGTAGAACGACGACACGGGCACCAGGCACCGACGGTGCTTGAACGGCCCGCGGAACGATGGCTTGGTCGCGGCTTCTTCCGAGCGGGCGTTGTTGAGCGGTGTGCCGATTTCCTTGGCCCACGACGGGATGAGACCCCAGCGCACGAGGGACGCGGTGCGGACGCCGTCCTCCTGCCGCACGATCGGGGCCAGTTGTGTGGGCGCAACATTCCAACTCTGGTGGAGGTTGATCTCGGGAGTCTCGGTGTTGAGGTTCAAAAGGTGGAAGAGTTCGCGCCAGGTGTAGAGGTGGGTGTATCGGCCGCACATGGGGGATTGTTCGCGAGCAAGCGAGATGACGGCCGTTGTTACGGCTAGACGCAGGGCCCCCCGCTGAACACGCTCAGCAGGCCGGCAATGTCGGCCGTGTCGGGGAACAGCCCATCGTTGTTGAAGTCGATGTCACCGCACGCCCCCGTCGGGCACGCGCCCCCGCCGAACACCGTCAGGAAGTCGGCAATGTCCTGGGTGTCCGGGAAGAGCCCATCGCCGTTGAAGTCAATCGGGTCGCACGCGGTACACGCGGACGGCTCTTCGTGCTTGAGGACGCAGGTGCTGCTCCACACGCCCCCGCACGCGTTCGACACCCAGCATCGGTACGCGCCCAGTTCGGCCGCCGTGGCCTGGACAACTATGAGGCTGGGGCCGTTGGCGCCCGTGTATGCGGGATCGCCCGCCGCGATGTCTGCTCCATTGTGCTGCCACTGGTAGCTCAGGGTCCCGGCGCCTACCGCGTTCACCGTGAACTGCGCGCTCGCGCTCGGGCAGACCGATGCCGAGACAGGTGTGGCGGGCGCGAAGACGCACGTCTCGACCACGCCGCACACGGGCGCGTTGAAGACCGTGTTGGAATCGCTGAGGTTGTTCCAGGTGGAGGCGTTGGGGTCCACGGGCTGCCAGATGTGGACGTAGAACTCCCAGTTGCCGCTGGGCTCGTTGACCGATGGGTTATTCGGCTCCACCCCGGACCACCTGCTGTAGGTTGAAGTCTCGCCTGACACCCACCCGAACTCGCCGCGACGAGTCGCCCGGTCCGTGCTGTTGCTCGACTGGTCGGTGTCGTGGTATCCGATCCAGAGGTTGCGGTTGACGCCCCCGAACGCCGAGAACGTGCTGTAGATGAACTGGTTCTCCGTCATGGACCGCACGGTGGCCAGTGAGCCGCCCAGGTCCACCGCCCGCCGCTGGGCGAGGGTCCACGTGGAGCGGCCGCCAAGCACGTACACCTTGCCGTTCGCCGAGTAGACCGCCGCCGTGATCGCCCGCGTCCACGCCGTGGAGACACCGTAGCGACTCACCAGGCCCGCCTTGTCGCCCTCGCTCAGCCGGTTCCGCTGGCCCATCGCCGACTGGAGGGCGGTGTAGGGCGGCAGGGCTTCGATCGTCGCGCACCCGATGGCGCACGCGCACGAGGAGCCGGCGGGGCAGCAGTTGGAGAAGGAACACCCTTCGTAGAGCATCACGCTCTCAAAGTCGAACGGGCCTTCGGGCGCTGCGGTAGGGACAACGTCAAAGTTGTTCGCCGCGCCGGGCTGGATGTTCTGCGCATTGATCTGGACGTACGCGCCGCGGTCCGCACGGGACTGCTCGTGCCAAACACCAAGGGCGTGCATCAGTTCGTGCACCATGATGTACCTGCTGTTCCAGTTGAAGATGTTGATGGTCTGCGCGCCCCCAACCATCCCCACCTGCGAGTTGTTCGCCGTCGAGTCCTGGATCACGATGTAGTTTGTTTCGGTGGACCGGGGCAGGAACGTCACGTTGCAGACGTACTCGATCTCGTCCATCGCCCGCCTCATCTCGATGCGGTAATCTCGTGTCGCGTTCGCCGCGAAGGAGTAGGGGACGATCCCGCCGGGCCAGGTGTTTGCGTTCCAGAGCGAACGGTCCGCGAACGGTGGCTCGGTGATAGCGCACTCGCGAGGGGGCCGGGACCGCCACTCCAAGTCAGACTCGATCTGGGTCTGCGCCAGAACGCTGCTGTTTATGCCAGCGAGGACAAGGCACGCAAACGTTGCAACTGGCATGATTCTCTCCTTCGAGTGTTGTGCGACGAACTGTCCAGGTGGAGCGGTCAGCACGTTGCCGCCCTCCTCCACGAATCACTTTCGAGGCGCTGAGAGACTCACGTGCAGAGGGAACGTGCCCACGCATTGATCCCGCGACCCATCCTGCTGGACACTCCAGACAATTGGGCAATCAACCTCACTTACACCGCACTGTACTTACCGCGGGACACGTTCTTGAACACCTTCTTGTGCTTCAGGAGCGCGGCGTTGACGATGACCCGGAAGTTGGCCGCGTTCGTGCGGTAGCCGGCCTTCTGCACCGCGTCCGCGAGTTCGCTCACGCCCATGGTCTTGGTGCCGAGGGCCTTCACCATCGCCGGCACGAGCGGGGTGGAGTTCCTGGCGCGCCCACGCCCCTGGCCGGCACTCCCGCCCGCCGCAGCGATCTTCGCGTCCACTCTGGCAAGCTTGGCGGCGAGCCGCGCACGCTTGCGCTGGAGGGTTTTGAGCGATCGCTCCCGGCGGCGGATCTCCGATCGAAGCACGTCCACCGACAAACTACCCAGCGATGATGCGCGTCGTGCCATAGTTCTCGATGTTATCACATTGAGGCACCGGTTGCTTTAACCTGCAATCTTGAGGCCCAGGAACACTAGCGCCGACACCGCCATCAGTCCAAGTCCCACCGCGGCCGCAACGTACATCCAGTAGTGTTGGTTTCCGAGCCCACTGGCGACCGGGTCACCGCGCACCTTCTGTAGCGCGAGCATCTTCTTCACATCGGTGTCGCTGTACATACCCCGCATGTACTCGCACATGAGTTGATCGATCTTGCGCACCCGGTCGGCGTGAAATTGCCAGTGCCCGCCCGCAGCGACAAAGAGGACCACGGCACCCAGGCACAGAGCGCCGTACGCGGACCAGGCCAGCCAACCGTGGTACGGACCTGTCCTCGCGACCGGCACCTTGTCGGCCAAGATGATGGTTAGTGCCAGACCCGACAACCCCACGGTGGCGGCCATATTCACGGCGTTGATCTGGCCGGTGTGGTGCTGTCTGTGGCGGTGGAGTTCCTCAAGCATGTTTCTCCGTCCTTCCGCCCACGCGGCTAGAGGTTCCACCCCGTGGTCTCCAGTCGGAGCTTCCCTCGAAAGCCGGGCCTTGGTGGGTTCGCAGCGCCCTCCGCGAACCCCAATGAAATCTCGATGCGGGCACCGCCACCTTCGAGTGGGATGAGTTCCGCAAGCCTACCGGCCTCACCGACGCCCCGCTCGGACGCAAGGCCGTACCGCACCGTGGTGGGCGTGTTCCCCTCGCCCAGCCGCACGAAGAACGTCACCGTCTCGTCGTACACAAAGCCCCCCTCAAAGTGTTCGTCCAGCCAGAACTTGTTGTCCACTTCGTACATGGGTACACGGATGGACACACGCACGGCAAACGCCAACGCCGTGTCAGTCGAGTTGGGCATCTTGGCGCCCCGCATCAGATACCCGGTGAAGAGGTACTGGGGCCGCTTCTCCTTGACCAGCTCGTCATACTCCGCCAAGATCGCGGACGCCTGCTCCGCCTTGCGCTCGTGCAAGTAGTAGACTCCGCCGCGGACCCGAGCCGTGGCCTCGATCTGGTACGAGGCCCGGATCTTGTGGCCTTCGTCCTTTTTCTCCTGCACCTTCTTCGGCAGCAGGACCTCGTCGGCGAGCAGCGTCGCCTCCACCCGCACGTTGCCGAACAGGAACCTCCGGAGGTTCTGGTAGCCCTCCTCAGAGTTGACAATCCCGTAGTGACCGCTGTGGCTCCGGTGGACGAACGCCCGTGGTGAGCCCGCGACCGCCGCGTTCTTGATCATGACAAGGCCGTCGCTCATCGGCCCCGTCCCCTTTTTCGCAAGCCGGAAGAAGGCGGTGTAGTCGTTGTAGTTGGTGCCTACCAAGCAGAAAAACCGCTCCGGAGGAAAAGCCCCGTTGAGTGAGCTCACCGATTCCCCGCCGTCGGCAATGGTGGGGGGCAGGCGGAGATACTCCCGCATCACACCACGGTTGAAGTTGCGGACGTGGAAGGCGTCCAGCCCGCCAGCGTCTAGCACGTTCATGCCCAAGAGTTCAATCCCGTTGTGCGGGGTGGCGTAGGTGAACACCTTGTCCACAAAGTGAGCAGTCGGAACCGGGGCCGCGCTTACCGGGCGAGGCGAGATCTCCAGGTCACGGTCGATGTCTTTGTTGCCAGTCCCGTAGACGCACAGGTTTTGGAGGTAGCAGCGGCAGATGAGCCCGCCCATGGAGTGGGCGACCAGATGGACGCGGAACTTGGCCATCGCCTCCGCGTCCTTCTGGCACACGCTGTCCCGAACTCGGAGGATAAACCTACGAAGATCCTGCGCGATCTCGGGGATCGTCTGCCGGCGGCCCTCGCCAAGGTCGTCCGACGCTCGCTCGTAGTACCGGAAGATCCAGACGCTTCTGGCCGGGGCCTGCTCCTCGCGCGGCAGGTAGTCGCCGTTCTTGTAGCAGTCCTGGTAGCCGTGGTCTTTGATGAGGCGCAGCAGAGGCGACTCGAAGATGAACCTAACGACGTTGCCCTCGTGGTTCTGTCGTATCTTGGTCGCGCCGAGGTTAAAGCCCATGAAGGGGTCAGCGACAGTGTCCTCAATCTCGCCCATGGTCGCGGCGAAACCACGGACGTACACCACCGGGTAGTAGGGATGCTCAATTGGCACAAGTGTTCTCCATCTTCTTGAACCTGATTCTCAAATATGTGGTCTCTGTTACTTCGCCACGACCCCGCGTTCCGGCACGTGGAACCTCCGCGCCATGCTGCGCTGCTCGGGAACTCACGGGCTGG
>DATAKA010000033.1:0-21090 GCA_036261855.1 Phycisphaerales bacterium
CAAGTCCTTGCGCTTCCTGCCTTTATCCCCGCCTTCCTCTTCGTGCTCTCCGTGCCTCCGTGGTGAAATGCCCTGTTCCGCGCGCACAAATCGGGTCGCGGGGGGATTGGGTAGAGGGGCGCGTTTTTCCCCTCGCCACACGACTCTCACTCGCGCAGGGGGCCACCCATGTCCGCAGACTTCACCGACAAACAACTCGGGCTCATCAACGACTGGCTCGACGGCACCAACCACATGGCCGATCTGTGCCGCATGCACGCCATGACGTCCGGTCAGCTCTCCGCTTTCATGGCCGAGGACCGCGTGATCGCGTTCATCACCCGCATCACAACCTTGCTCGAACTCCGCGCCCGCCACATGCTCGCAGATGCCAAGGTCCAATCCATCGCCCGCCTCCGCCACATCCTCGAAACCGCCAACAACCCCGAAACCGCCCGCCGCGCCGCAACAACGCTCCTCGAGTACCGCGATCGCCCGTTCCCTCCCCCCCGGGGGGAGGGCCAGGGAGGGGTTGGCAGTCCACCCCAGTCACCCCCTTCTCCAACCACACCCAACACCTCTCCCTCACCTGCTCACCTGCTCACCTGCTCACCTCCTCACCTCTTCACCTGCTCCCCATCCCTCTCTTCCTCCGCGTTCCTCCGCTCCCCCTCCGCCTCCTCCGCGATCCGCCATCTTTCCCGGCACTCGGCACCCAGTACCCAGCCCTTCCCCATATAGTGCGTTTCGTACCATCCCCACCCCTGTAACACCCCTTTTCACCCCGCATACAACCCGCACCATGACGAACACCTCCCGCCGCACCTTCCTCCAGACCACCGCCGCCGCCGGCCTCGCCATCGCCGCCGCGGGCTGCCTGGCGCGCTCAGATGACAAGCCCGCCCCCGCCCCCACCAAAGCCGCGAAGGGCAAGAAGATCCTCATCCTGGGCGGCACCGGTTTCCTCGGCCCCGCGTGCACCGAGGCCGCGCTAGCCCGCGGCCACACCGTCACCCTCTTCAACCGCGGCAAGACCGAGGCCCGCCGCAAGCAGGGCGGCCGCCCAAGCAACATCCCCGACGGCGTCGAGGTGCTCTACGGCAACCGTGACCCCGAGAAGACCAACGAGGACGAGAACGCCGTCGCGCCGGGCACGACACCGCCAGAGCCAAGCAAGGACGCCATCAAGGGCCTCACGCAGCTCGAGGGCACGCGCGAGTGGGACGCGGTGATTGATACTTCCTGCTACTGGCCCCGCATCGTGAAGGCCAGCGCCACGCTCCTCGCGCCCCGAGTGAAGCAGTACATCGTCATCAGCAGCATCTCCGTCTACGCCAACCAGAACACACCGTGTGTTGAAGGCGCGCCCCTCGCCACCATGCCCGATGAGACCGTCGAAGACTTCGGCGACGACTTCCGCAATTACGGACCCGGCAAGGCCCTCTGCGAGAAGGCCGCCGAAACGGCCATGCCAGGGCGCGTCGCCAACCTCCGCCCCGGCTTCATCGTCGGCCCGCGAGACTCCAGCCGCCGCTTCCTCTTCTGGCCCGTCCGCTGCAGCAAGGGCGGACCCATGATCGTCCCCGGCAGCGAGGACGACCTCATCCAGGTTGTTGACGTGCGCGACCTCGCCGACTTCATCATCACCTGCATCGAGCGCGGCACCATGGGCGAGTTCAACGTCACCGGCCCCAAGGGCGGCATGACGATGAAGAAGTTCGTCACCGACATCAACCGGGGCGTCTCTCCCAAGGACAACCCCACAGCGCCCACCTGGATCGAGCCCGCCTTCCTGGAGCAGCACCAGGTCGCGGCGCACGAGTCCTTCCCCCTCTGGATTCCCAAGGGCGCCGAGCAGTCCGGCATGCACCAGACGAGCATCGACCGCGCCCTCGCCGCGGGCCTCACCTTCCGCGACCTTGCCGACACCGCCAAGGCCTCGCTTGATTGGTATAGCGGGCTCCCGGCGGACCTCCAGACCCGCGTCGTCCCACCCATGCTGGCCCCGGAGCGCGAGGCGGAGATCGTCAACGCCTGGCGCGAACGCAAGTAGAAACAACATCATCTTGCTGCCAGACATTCGTTTGCATAGGCACCCATCTTCGGGTACGCTGTTTCGTCCGATTCCTGGACGAAAGGGTGTGTCATGTCCCAGGCAGCGTCAGCCCCGGTCAAGGTCTGTGTCAATTGCAACCAGGACGTCTCGAAGAAGCCGCGGGTGAAAGACCCGCAGGGACGCTACCTCTGCGAGCCGTGCTTCGCTGCGACGCAGGCGGCCCCGGCCAAGCCTGCTGCCTCGCCCCCCCAAAGAGCGGCCGCGCAGCCCGCGTCCAAACCTGCTCCCAAACCCGCGCCCAAACCGCAGGACGACAACCCGCTCCTCGATGCCATCGACACTGGGGAGGGTGAAGGCGGGGACATGCTGCTGCCCGAGGGCTACGACCCGTCTCTCGCCCTCGCCGCTGCGACCGCCAAGCCCGAAGCGCCCGTCCGCGCTCACCAGCCCAAGCCACAAGCGGGCGCCAAAGGCAAGAAAGGCCCGCTGGAGTTCAAGTGCCGCCACTGCGGGTACAACATGGCCGGCGCCATGAGCATGCGCTGCCCCGAGTGCGGCAAGATGAACATGGAGCCCAAGAACGACGTGCTCGCGGACACCGCGCGCGAAGTCCGCATGCAGACCTACCGCCGTCCGTTCATCCTGATGGGCATCGGCTGGACGCTCTCACTGATCATTCTCGCCGTGGGCAAAGTTGGATGGGAGGCGTATGCGGCGCTGGGTATCGGTTGGCTGGTGGCGATCCCCGTGGGTGTGCTCACGTTCTGGGTGTGCTCACTCATCTTCCTGGAGTACGACGCGCCGTTCCACATCACCGCGCTGCGCCTCGCCGGCATCTACGCGTGCGTCGGAGTGTCGGACGCGATCGGTTACGCCATCGGGATGAGGGTGTTCGGGTTCGCGTCGCTGGCGTTGATGATCCTGCTCTACATGACCGAACTCGAAATGGAACGCTGGGAGGCGATCGCGATGGCGATCGCGGGCGGTGTGATCAAGATCATCCTGATGATCGGCATCGCGTTGGGGCTCGCGGCGTTGTTTGTTGGGGCCGGAGCAGTCTCCGGACTTGGCGGCCCCGCGCCCGTGCCGCTGGTCTCCCCCTCCGACCCCAACCGAACACAGTTCTTCGATGCGGACGGCGACGGTCGCGACGACGACACCGGCATCGTGATCCCCGCCGACGCCATGCCCGAGGACCTGCTGCCCCCCGCCGACGGCTCGCAACCCCCGGTGGACGGGGACGGAGGTGGTGCCGATGACGGCGGGGAGTGAGCGCATCTCCTACTCTGCGGCGATGACCCGCCGACCGACGACAGCGATCCTCGCACTGCTCCTCTGCGCCGCGGCTACCCACGCCCAGGTGAAGATCGCGGACCCCACCGGCCCCGCCCCCGTGAAGGTCACGGCCCCAGGCGGCACGCCCGCCGCGCAGCCCCCGCGGGCAATGACGCCCGACGAAGAGGCGATGGCCTCCGCGCGCCGCGCGCTTGCGGAGGACAAGCCTTCCCGCGCGCTCTCTCAGCTCAACGACTGGATTGATCGGCACGAGAAGGACATCCAACCCTCGCCGTACCGGGCCGAGGCGTTCTACCTCCGCGGCAACGCCAAGCTCGCGATGGGCAACGAGTTCGCCTCGCTGTACGACTACGAGGAGGTCATCAAGAACCACCCCGAGAGCGAGCAGTTCGTGCCCTGCCTGGAGCGCGAGCTGCAGGTGGCCCGGCTGTACCTCAACGGCCGCAAGAAGCCCAGCAACCTGTTCGGCCTGCGGCTGGACAGCGGCAAGCCGCTCGCGGAAGAGATCATCCTCCGCATCTGCGAGCGTCTGCCCGGCAGCCGCCTCGCCGAGCGGTCGATCCTTGAACTTGCGGACTACTACGCCCGGGCGCGAGACCTTGAACTCGCGGCCGAGACCTACGACGTCTTTCTGCGGCTCTACCCGCGCAGCGACCAGCGGTCGCTCGCGATGCAGCGCCGCGTGTACGCCAACATCGCCCGCTTCAAGGGCCCTGGCTATGACGCCGCGGCGCTCAAGGACGCGATGGTGCAGATCGAAGAGTTCCAGGAGGAGTTCCCGGCGGAGGCGCAGCGCACCGGCGTGAGCGATGCGCTCATGGCGCGCGTGGACGAGTCCGCCGCCGCGGGGCTGCTCAAGAACGCCCGCTGGTACCTCCGCAAGGACGACACCGTCTCTGCGCGGCTCACGCTCACACGCCTCATCAAGCGCCACCCGCGGACCGGCGCCGCGCAGCAGGCGGTGGCGATGATCCAGGAGATCGACGCGGCGTCGGCCACCGCGCCGGTGGAGCAGGAGCCGTGAAGCGGTTGCTGCTGGCCATCACCGGCGTGGCCATGCTGGCGGGCTGCTCGAGCGACCCGCACCGGGGCTACGCGTTCACGAGTAGGTCGCTGCCCGCCGGGGTGCGCACCGTGAGCGTGCCGGTCTTCGGCAACTCGACGATGCAGCCGGGCGTCGAGGCGCAGATCACGGAGGCGGTCGTCAAGCAAATCCAGGCGACGACCCCGATGCGCGTGGTGCAACGGGCCGACGGCGCCGACAGCACGCTGGCGGGCGTCGTGACCGACATCCAGATGCGGCGACTGTCGCTGGCGTCGGGGACCGGGCTCGTGCAGGAAGTCGCGGTCACGATCACGGTGGACTTTGAGTGGCGCGACAACCGCACCGGCAAGGTCCTCGCGGCGCGCCGGCGGTTCTCGTCGAGCGACTCTTTTGTGCCCGCCCGGCCGACCGGGGAGCGCATGGAAGTGGGTCAGACGGCCGCGGCGGAGCGTGTGGCCCATGAAATCGTGGGCCTGATGCAGGACACGTGGTGACCGGCGGTCACGGGCGGGTGGGGCGTGCGTACGACTTCTATAATGCCCTCCGGCCGCGCGGGAATTGCCCGAACTTCCAGCGCCGGGTGCATCCCGCACGCACAAACGCCGAAAATGGGACGTAGTGATTGTCGGTCTTGGATAACGCATCTCCGGGGACAGTTCGGGCATCCAAACCCGTTGTGATCCAGAAGACAGATTCAAGCATGACACTGAACCAGAACACCATCGCCCGCCCGACGCTGCTCGCACGCATCGCCGGGCTGTGGCGCACCCTCATGGCGGACAACAACCTGAACAAGAACGGCTCGCCGCTCCCCGGGAACGGGGGCGGCGGTAAGGACGGCAAGCGGCCGATCCCGCCGGGCATGCAGCCCAGCCGCGGCATCTTCGGGCTCATTTCCATCCTCATCCTCGGCGTGCTGCTGTTCGCGATGTTCAGCAGCCAGGGGCGCGGGCAGGAGATCACGCTGCAGGAGTTCCGCGAGCGGTGGGACAACGGCCAGATTGACAAGACGAGCGTGATCGTCCGCGACACCAGCGTGACGGCGACTGTGACGGGCGGCAAAGAAGGTGGTCGCGGGTCGGTGTACATCCAGATGAACGCCGCCTCCGCCGAGGACACCGCCCGGCAGATCCGTTCGATCACGGGCGGTTCCGCCCGTTCTCGCTCGATGAGCGGCTGGGTGCAGGTGCTGATGTTCTTCGGGCCCGTGATTTTGATCGTGGGTCTGTTCTGGTTCTTCATCGCCCGGGGCCTGCGGAACGCGGGCGGTGGGGGCGGGATGCTGGGCAACTTCGGCAAGAGCCGGCACCGCACGCTTTCGAAGGAGATGACGGGCATCACCTTTGCCGATGTCGCCGGTATCGAGGAGGCCAAGGAAGAGGTCACCGAGATCGTCGAGTTCCTGAAGAACCCCAAGAAGTTCACCAAACTCGGCGGCCGTATACCCAGGGGTGTCCTCCTGGTCGGCGACCCCGGTGTGGGCAAGACGCTGCTCGCCAAGGCGATTGCCGGCGAAGCCGACGTGCCGTTCTTCAGCATCAGCGGCAGTGACTTTGTCGAGATGTTCGTGGGCGTCGGCGCCAGCCGCGTGCGCGACCTCTTCAAGCAGGCCAAGGAATCCGCGCCGTGCATCATCTTCCTGGATGAGATCGACGCCGTGGGCCGCAAGCGCGGCGGCGGCTTCACCACGGGCGGGCACGACGAGCGTGACCAGACCCTGAACGCGATACTCGTGGAAATGGACGGCTTCCAGCCCGCGGACGGCGTGATCGTCATCGCGGCGACTAACCGTGCGGACGTGCTGGACCCCGCGCTCGTCCGCCCGGGCCGCTTTGACCGCCAGGTGCATGTGCCGCTGCCGGACGTGAAGGGGCGGCTGGAAATCCTGAAGGTTCACTCCCGCAAGGTGAAGCTGGGGCCGGACGTGGACATGGAGCGGATCGCGCGCGGCACGCCCATGTTCAGCGGCGCGGACCTCGCGGCGATCATCAACGAGGCGGCCATCGCCGCGACGATGCAGAACAAGGACTTTGTCGAGCACGTGGATATGGAAGAGGCGCGCGACAAGGTGAAGTTCGGGCGCGCCAAGAAGAGCCGCGTGCGCGAGAAGGAAGAGAACAAGCTGGTGGCGTACCACGAGGCGGGGCACGCGGTGCTGCAGGCCCTGCTGAAGGACGCGGACCCGCTGCACAAGGTGACGATCATCCCGCGCGGCGGCGCGGGCGGGGCGACGTTCAGCCTGCCAGAGAAGGACCGCATGGGCTACGGCATCAAGTGGCTCAACGCCACGATGCGGGTGCTGTGCGGCGGGCGCATCGCCGAGCAGAAGGCGATGAGCGACGCGTCGAGCGGCGCATCGATGGACATCGCGCAGATGACGAGCCTTGCCCGGGCGATGATCACCGAGTGGGGCATGAGCGAGCGGCTCGGCTTCGTGCGGTACGCCGGGGCCGATAGCCGCGAGGTCTTCCTGCCCGACAAGGACTACAGCCAGGAGACGGCGACGATCATCGACCAGGAGACCAAGCGCCTGGCCGACGAGGCGTACGCCGATGCGCTGCGGCTGCTGGAAGAGAACTGGGCGAAGGTCGTGATGGTGGCCGAGGCGCTGCTCAAGTACGAGACGCTGAGCGGCGACGAGGTGCACAAGCTGATGCGGGGCGAGACGCTGGGCAAGCCCAGCATCGCCGAGATGCTCGCGAGCGTGAGCAAGCCCAAGGACACGAAGCCCGCGGCGGGCGGTAGCGGTCCGACGCCGGAGATTCCGCCCGGGGCCGTCCCCGCGGGTGCGTGAGTCCTGAGCATCCATCAACCAAACAACGCCCGGCCAACCGCCGGGCGTTTTTCTTTGGTTCTTTGTCTGGTTTGGCCACGGGCCGCGGGTTTGGCGGTGTCATTTGTGCGTCCGGGGCAACACACGGTATTGTGAGCCTGTGGCGCTGGACGTGGACTCTTGGCGGAACTGCGAGGACTGTCATGCTGCGAGCGATTGTGTTGGCGGCGTCGGTTGGTCTGGCGTTCGGGGCGTTGGGCGCGGCGGCGCAGCCGGCGGGGTATGTGCCGCGGGAGCAGCGGAACGGGGCGCTCAAGTACTGGGAGGCGTGGGGTGTCATTTCGCCGGACCTTTCCAAGCGCGCAGCGGACGTGGACTGGGACGCCATCAAGGGAGTGACGGAGTGGGACGCGCTGCCGGCGGAATTCAGGGCGCTGGCGGACGAGCCGCTCGACTCGATCGCGAACTCCCTTGAGAACGCGGCGAATCACGGGCGGTGCAACTTCGAGCTGCAGTGGGAGGACGGCGTGATGACGCTGATGCCGCACCTTTCCAAGATGCGCGGCGCGGCGCGGGTGATGCGGGTGGCCGCCCGCGTTGATCTGGCGAAGGGGCGTCCGGAGAAGGCGGCCAAGGGCATGGCTGTGGTGCTCAAGTCCGCGCAGGACACGTCGAGGGACCCGGTGATGATCTCGTCGCTGGTGGGCATCGCCGTGGCGGACCTGGCGTTGAGTGAGATCGAGGTGCAGGCGGACTCGGGGAAACTGACTCAGGGCGCGAAGCGCACGCTGCTGGCGGCGCTGCGGGGCATCGACCCGGCGGACCCGATGAGTACCCGCGCGAGCATCGTGGGCGAGAAGGAGGCGTTCGTTCCGTGGGTGGAGAAGCAGTTTGAGGGTGAGAAGCCCGGGCAGAACCTGATGGACCTCGTCGATCTCGAGAACGGGGTGCGGAAGGACGAGGCGAAGGCGTACTTCGGCTCGCTGACAAAGGAGACGTTCCACAAGGACATCGCGCGGATTCGGCAGGCCTACGACGCGCTGCTCGTTGCGTGGGACAAACCGGGCGGGAAGGCGGAACTGGACGCATTTTCGAGGAAGGTTGACGCGGGCGAGTACGGGACGCTCGCCAAGTACTTCCTTCCGTCCATCGGGAACGCCAAGGCGGCGCAGGACAAGTTCCGGGCGCGGCTGGCGGGCGTGATCGAGAAGGTCGAGAAGGCGCCGGTCGTGAAGTAGGTGGTGGATGCACATGCAGCGGGACGACCACACGCTCCTCATCGCGATGCGCCGCGGCGACCAGGCCGCGGCGGTCGCGTTGTGGGAGCGGCACGGGGCGCGGCTGGTGGCGTACGCGGCGACGGTGGTGGGGCGTGGTGAGGCTGAGGACGCGGTGCAGGAGGCGCTCGTACGTGCGATCGGGGCGGCGCACGCGCAGGTCGCGGGGGTCCGGGATGTTCCGGCGTGGCTGGTGACGCTGGTGCGGCACGCGGCGATCAACCGCGTGCGTGGGGACCGGCGGCGGCGCGGGCGGGAGGCGGCGGTGGCGAGGGTGGGCGTGTGCTTTGCGGTGCGGGAGCGCGATGATGTGGCGGCGCGGGTGGCGGCGCTGCCGCGGCGGCTGCGGGAGGTGGTGGTGCTGCGGCACGTGTGCGGGCTGACGTTTGCGCAGTGCGCTGTGGCGCTGGGTGCGAATCCTAACACGGTGGCGGGGCGGTACCGCGAGGCGATGGGGCAGTTACGCGGGCTTACGGAACGTGGGGAAGCGGTGGAGAACGAACGCACGCCACGGGGCGTGGAGGTGGTGCATGGATGAACGTGATCCGTTGGTGGCGGAACTGGACGCGTGGGGCGCGGACGTCGCGGGCGTGGATGCCGGGCCGGTGCCGGTGGGCGTACGGGATGCGGTGCGCACAGCCGGGAAGGGCGAGCGTTCGGTGCGGGTGCGCAGCGGGCTGGCGTGGTTGGCGGCCGCGGCGGCGGTGGTGGTCGTGGCGATCATCGCGGCGCGGCCGGTGGGGCCGCGGCCACGCGCAACGGTCGTGCAGGGTGATGGGCAGGGAGAAGTCGCGCCCGTGCGGCTGGTGCAGCCGACGATGGCGGTCTTGATGCGTGCGAACGCGGGGTTTGACCCGGACCGGTTGGAACTGCTTGAGGGCGGCGGGGGCGCGGTGGGGCGGGTGTACACGCCGCGGGATGCGGCGGAGGAGTTGGGTCGGATGTGAGAGAGCGACGTTACCGACGGCGGCGGGGGACGACGAGCATGACGCCGGTGAGGGCGAGGACTGCGGTGCCGGGCGTCGGGATGACGCCCTCGCTGACGGCGTAGACGCCGTAGCCGTTCACGCTCTCGATAACCTGGGCGTTCTGGTGCGTGCCGGTGGTCATGATGGACGTGCCGCCGTTCTGGGAGCGGAGCCAGGAGCCGGTGATGCCGGTGAAGATGGTGTGGCTGCTCTGGACGGTGTGGCCGTAGATGCCGTTGCCGCCGCCGAGGCCGGTGCCGACTTGCTCGCTGAACTTGAGGCCGACGGACTCCAGAAAGGGGTTGAGCGTGGCGACTTCGATGTCGGTGCGGGGGCCCATGCCGGCCCACATGTAGACGCCGCCGCCCTGCTGGACGTAGGTCGTGAGGTCGGTGGGGTTCTGGAAGGCATAGTTGAGATCAAAGTCGAAGGACGTGAAGACGGCGTTGTACTGGCTGAGGGTGGAGAAGTTCTGGTTGTGGTCGAAGGTGCTCGTGACGGTGAAGCCCGCGTCCGTGAGCGCGTGCTCGATGGAGTGGGCGATGTCGTGGCGCGTGTCGAAGCGGCTCGACTGGACGAGCAGGATGCTCTTGCCGGTGTTGCCCTCGCCGGGCTGGGCGGCGGTCAACCACTGCGCGATGTTGACGGCGAGCTGGGACTCGGTCGCGCTGGCGAGCGAGGTGGAGAGTGTGTTGGCGTCGTGGCCGACGACGACGCGGCCGGAGATGGTGCCTGCGTTGGCGGCGGACGCGGCGAGGAGGAGTGCTGAGGCACCCAGAACCAATGAGGAGCGCGAATCCATGCCCTATCTCCGGATGTCCGCCACGCACTCAGGAACATGCACCACGCGGGGGATGGTGCAAGGAAAGCGTGCGGAAAACGGCGGAAATCAGGCTGTTGGAGGGCGGTTATGCCGTCATCGGGTGTGGTGATAACTCAGGGGGTGGCGGGAGTTTCGGGACCTGCGGCGGGGGCGGGTGGTTTGTTCCAGCCGCACTCGGGGCAGCCGGGGGTGACTATCGAATCAAGGCCGCGGTGCCGCGTTACGAGAACCCTTTCAGGGTTCGATCGATTGGGGCGGCTTTCCGGGGGTTGCGTTCGCTCGAGGACTCGCTCACTTAACCCCCGGCTATGAACGCCCAGCCCTTCGGGCTGAAGCATGAATTGCGAGCACGCGTGAGAGGCGCGAGAGGTCCGAGACGACTTACACCGGCCACTCCCACGGCTTGCCGGGGGCGTACTCGATGAGTTCGTAGAGCTCCTTGCGGGTCTGCATCTGGTCGATGAAGGGCGCGACGGAGCCCTGGGACTTGAGTTGGGCGAGGGCGCGGCTGACTGCGCCCATGGCGACGCGGAGGAGGGAGACGGGGTAGATGACGCAGTCGTAGCCCATTTCGCCGAAACGTTGGAGCGGGATGATGGTGGTTTTGCCGAACTCAGTCATGTTGGCGAGAAGAAGGGGAGAGTGACGGAGTGACGGAGTGACGGAGCGGAGGGCCTGCGCGAACTTGGCGAATTCGTCTTCGGTGGTGAGGCCTTCGGGGAAGATCATTTCGGCGCCGGCGTTGACGTAGGCGCGGGCGCGGGCGACGGCGGCGTCGAAGCCTTCGACGCCGCGGGCGTCGGTTCTTGCACAGATGATGATGGAGGGCCGGGTGTCATTCGCCAACCCCTCCCCGGCCCTCTCCCCGGGTGGGAGGGAGGGGGAGGAGGCGGCCTTGGCTGCCCATTCGATTTTTTCGACCATGTGGTCCAGGGGAACAAGTTCCTTGCCGTCGAGGTGGCCGCAGCGCTTGGGGAACTTCTGGTCTTCGAGGTGGAGGCCGGCCGCACCGGCGCGGGCGTATTCGATGACGGTGCGGCGGACCATTTCGGCCTCGCCGAAGCCGGTGTCGGCGTCGGCGAGGACGGGGAGGTTGCTGGCGTCGGCGGCCTCGCGGATGCAGCGTGCGAAGTGGTCGAGCGTGAGGAGGCCGACATCGGGGACGCCCGCGCTGACGCTGGTGGCAGCGCCGGAGATGTAGCAGGCCTCAAAGCCGTGCTGGGAGATGGCGCGGGCGCAGAGGGCGTTGAAGGCGCCGGGAATGGCGAGGGAAGTGCCCGCAGCGCGGGCGCGGGACATGGAGTCTCGGAGGCGGGCGGCGGGGGTGGGCATGGGGGAGGGTAGAGGAGCGATCGCGGAGTGGCGGAGCGGGGCGGAGGGACGCGGAGGTGAGCAGGTGAACAGGTGATGGGGGTGTGCGGGTTTGGGAGTGGGAGGCATCGAGGCATGGGGCATCGGGGCATCGAGTCGAGGCAGTGAGTAGTGCAATAATGGGGTTGTCCCGCACTTTGGAGCGTCATGCCGGCACACCCACTCGCCAACGCCATCCTGATTTCGTGGAGACGCAACGCTTCGTACGGGGTGCGGCTCGTGGAGGATGTGGCCGCGGCGGCGTGGGTGGCGCAGCCGCTGCCGACGATGAAGCTGAACCACCCGGCGTGGGTGATGAGTCACCTGAACCTGTACGGGGAGATCGCGGTGCGGATGGCGCGGGGGGAGCGGTTTGACGATCCGGCGGAGCACCGGTACGGGCAGAAGTCCGAGCCGCAGCGGAGCATGGTGGGGTATGAGGGGAAGGATGCGCTGCTGGCGGCGTGGAAGCGGGTGCACGAGGATGGGGAGGCTGCGCTGCTGGCGGCGACGCCCGCGCAGTTCTCAAAGGAGACGCCGCTGGAGCGGTGGCGGGAGATGCACCCGACGGTGGGGGACATGCTGATGACGCTGATGGTGAAGCACGAGAGCGGGCACTTGGGGCAGCTCAGTGCGTGGAGAAGGGCGATGGGGATGGGGAGGGTGGCGGTGTGAGCGCGCTCACCCGCATCGACCTGCACCTGCGAGTTCGCGTGAAGCCGGGGATGCGGGACGCGTTTCTTGCGTTTCTGCGGGAGGCGACGCCGTTGTATGAAGCACCGGGTGGGATTGAGGTTCGCCTGCTGCAGGACATGCAGGACGACCACAAGTTCATCGAGCTCGTGCTGTATGAGGATGAGGCGGTGTACGCCCGCGACCAGGAGCGTGTGAAGAGCGATCCGGAGATGCAGGCCTGGCTCGCGCGGTGGCGGGCGCTGCTGGCGGAGCCGCCGGTGGTGGAGGTGTACCGGCTCACGTCGTTCTCGGCTTGAGCATGGTGAGCAGGAAGCGTGTGGGCTCCAGGGCGCGGAGGCGGTGGGGGGCGTTGGGCGGCATGACGAGCCAGTCGCTTGGGCCCATTTCGCGTTCTTTGCCGGCGACGCCGAAGAGGAGGCGGCCCTCCAGCACGTGGACGGTTGCGATGAAGGGGGCGTGGTGGTCGCTGATTTCCTGGCCGGCGTCCATGGCGAAGAGGACGAGCTTGCCCTCCGGGAGGTTGAGCAGGGGCTTGCTGACGTTTGCGCCGGGGACAATGGGGCAGGTTTCAAGCAGGTTGGCGAATGTGGGGGTGGAGGCGTCGGTGAGGGCAGTGGCCATGGCGGTCTCCGGTGCTGGTCTTCGAGCGAGAGACAGCAGGGGAGGGTACGGGCGGGCGATGGTCAGTGGCGCGGTGCTGGTGAGCCCGGGGCGTCCACCTCCAGCCAGCGGGCGAAGCGCAGGCCACCAAGGGTGGAGATGGTGACCGTGATGAGAATGATGAGCATCATGAGGGTGCGGATGTGCTCGGCCTGTGCGGCGGCGGCCTCAAGGGCGGTATTTACGGTGCCGTCGGCGGCGGCTGCTTCGGCGGCTTCGGCCAGGCCTGTGGCGGCGAGGGCGGTGACGGAGGCGGCGACGACGCCGCGGGGTGCAAGGAAGGCGACGAAGGTACGTTCGCGTCCAGTGAGTTCGGAGCCCTGAGTCGCGAGGAACGCCGAGGCGGGGCGGATGATGAGCACGAGGGCGGCGACGAAGAGGTAGTCGCCGGTATCGAGTTCTGCGAGGTGCTTGAGCTCGAAGCGTGAGCCCAGCAGAACGAAGACGCCGCCGACGAGGATGGCGGAAACCTGTTCCTTGAACTGACGGAGAACCGTTGCGCCGCGGGTCCACGGCTCGCCCATGGTGAGCCCGCAGATGGTCGCGGCGACGAGGCCGCCCTGGGGTGCGGCGAGTTCACCCAGGCCCGTGGCGAGCATGCAGGCGCCCATGCCGAGGAGTCCCATTTCCATGGGTCCCGCCTCGCCGCGGCGGGAGAAGGCACGGACGGCGGTGCGGCCCGCGAGGCCGGCGACGGCGCCGATGACGGGGCCGGCGAGGGTGGGGATGATGATGTTCCATGCGATGGTGGACCCGCCATCGGGCGCGCCCGGAGCGTGAAGGGAGATCTTGATGAAGTCGAGGACGGCGACGACGGCGAGGACGCCGATGGGGTCGATGAGGATGGCCTCCGCCCAGAGGGTGGAAGAGAGGCGGGGGAGGAGTCGCCAGCGGCGGAGGAGGGGCTGGACGACGGTGGGGCCGGTGACGATGAGGATTGCGCCCAGGAGCATGGCGGTGGGCCATGAAAGTCCGGCGAGGTAGTGCGCGGCGGTGGACGCGAGGACGAAGGTGGTGGCTGCGCCGATGGTGAGGAGGCCCAGAACGGCACGGCGGGATTCGGAGAGGTGGCCGCCGCGGAGGCGGAGGGCGCCCTCGTAGACGAGGATGCAGATGACGATGGTGATGAAGGAGTCGAGGGCGGTGCCGAGGTTCCGCGTGCCCACGATGTGGATGCCGGAGCGGCCCAGGAGGAGGCCGGTGGCGAGGAGCGCGAGGATGGGCGGGACGCGGAAGCGCTGACAGATGAGGCTGACGAGCGCGCCGGCGCCGAGGGCGATGGCGAGGGATTGAACAGCGGGGACCGGCGGCATGGGGCGGGCATCATACCGGAAGCGGTGCGATCGGGGGCGTGGACGCTACCCTGAGGGCGCACGGCACGAGGAGAACATCGCATGGCGAAGGCACCGGCGGACCCGAACAAGAAGTACCTGTCGCACACGCTCTCTGAGTGGGCGTGCGGTCTGAGGTATGAGGACCTGTCGCCGCGGGCCATTGAGTGTGCGAAGTTGTTCTGGTATGACTCGTTTGGGTGTGCGCTGGGGGGGAGTCAGCAGGAGGATGCGCACATTCTGTTGGCGCACTACAAGGAGATGAACCCGTCGGGCGCCGGGGCGTCCACGACGTTTGTGTCCGGGTTCAAGACCAACCCGGTGGACGCGGCGTTCATCAACAACCACATGGTCCGGGCGATGGACTACAACGACATTTACTGGAAGGCGGACCCGTGCCACCCCAGTGACATCATTTGCGGGCCGCTGGCGTTGTGCGAGGCGCTCAACAAGAGCGGGAAGGACCTGATCGTCGCGACGATCATCGCGTACGAGATCGAGCAGAGGCTGTGCGAGTTCGGCGTGCCGGGGATCCGGGAGTATGGGTGGCACCACGCGACGCTGACGGCGTTTGCGGCGCCGATGGCTGCGGGAAAGGTGCTGGGGCTGAGTGTTGATCAGATGGTGCAGGCGATCGGGATCTGTGCGAGCCGGACGTTCACGCCCGGCGCGGTGACGGCGGGCAAGCTGACGAACATGAAGAACACGGTGGACCCGTGGGCGACGCGGATGGGCGTGGAGAGCGCGCTGCTGGCCAAGCGTGGGTACAGCGGGCCGGAGCACATGATCGACGGCAAGGAGGGGCTGTACGCGGTGTTCGGGCATGTGCAGTACAAGGGGGCGCCGGCAAAGTTTGATTCGGCGATGCTGCTGGACAAGCTGCCGAAGGGGAGCGGGGACCACTACCGGATACTGGACTGCGGGATGAAGAGCTTCCCGATCGAGGCGCTGAGCCATGCGCCGCTCACGGCGATGATGAAGTGCGTAAAGGAGAACGGGATCAAGCCGGCGCAGGTGGCGGAGATCAAGGTGGAGGTGATCGCGCGTGCGGCGGACATTCTGGGCGATCCGCACAAGTACCGGCCCGACAGCAAGGAGACGGCGGACCACTCGCTGCCCTACTGCATGGCGGTGGGGCTCGTGGACGGGATGGTGACACCGCTGCAGTTCAAGGAAGAGCGGGTGATGGACAAGAGCCTGATCCCGGTGATGGACAAGGTGAAGGTGGTGGCGAACGACGAGTTCGAGGCCCTGTTCCCAAAGTTCCAGCCCAGCCGCGTGACGATCACGACGACGGACGGGAAGAGCTACAGCAAGCGCGTGGACGTGCCGAAGGGCGATCCGCGCGACCCGATGACGGCGGAGGAGATCGGCGTGAAGTTCCACGCGCTGGGGGACGGCGTGATCGGGAAGGACAAGTGCGACCGGCTGGCGGCGGCGATCTTGAACATGGAAAACACCAGCCCGAGGGAGCTGGTGACGTTGGCGGTGAAGTGAGGCGGAGACGGTGTGGAGTGAGGTGCGTGCCTAGCGCCTTCGGCGGCGTGCGGCGACTGCGAGTGCGCCGATGCCGAGCCCGGCGAGGCCCGGGGCGGGCACGAGGGTGACGTCGCGGACTTCCGCGAGGTCCACGTGGGTGGTGTTGCTGCCGTCGCCCCAGAGGAAGTGGTTGCGGACGGTTTGGCCTGTGCCCAGGGGCAGGGTAGCTTGGAGCGCGCCGTCCAGGTAGAGTTTGGCGCCGCTGGGGCCGGCCTCGAGCATGACGGTGCGGAATGTGGCGCTCATGGGGACGGAGACGGCGGGGTCGCCGGTGCCGATGGCGTCGTTGCGGAGGCCGATGGAGTTGCTGCCGAGTTCGGCGATGATCCAGCGGCCGGCGTCGTCGCTCACGAAGATGTGGTAGCCGGCGCGGCGGGTGCCCTGGTAGGTGCCGAAGTCCGAGCCGGTGAGGCGGACGGTCATGCTCGCCGTCCAGGTGGAGTTGGCGAAGTTGATGGTGCCGGTGGGGAACTGCTTCTGCCAGGCGGAGACGTCGAGCGCGGTGGTGGGGCCGTGCTGGAGCGTGGGGCCGTTGGTGTCGATGGGGCTGGCGATGGAGCCGGTGTAGGCGAAGCCCTGCTCGGTGGGCACGGTGCCGATGCTGGCGTCGTAGCGGATGATGGCGGCGCCAGCGACGGACGAGAGCGCGCATGCAGCGCACGCGGAACCAAGCACAACACGGGATGTCATGACTGCCCCCAACTCTTTGGATGTGGGCACGGGTGGGTGTAACGCACCGCCCGCGCCCTCCACGCGACCTGCTGGAGGCAATGTGCACCATGCCGCGAGGGATGCGAGCAAAGCGCGCGGAGAAAGTGCAGGATTTCGCGGGTGAGCGGCCGAGAACGCGGGCGTGCGCGCGTTCTCAGACGCTGCTACGGCGTAGGTGGAGGCGGGTCGCCCGTGCCGCCGACGCTGCGGGGGATGTTGAGGCTAGGGACGGGGCTGGGCGGATCGATGCTCGGCGTGTCTTCGAGTGAACGTGCGAGCCAGAGTGCCGCGCCCTGCGGGTCGTTCTGCAGTTCGCAGATGCGGATCATCTCGCGCGTGAGGCGTGCGCGCCAGGGGAAGTTGGCGGAGAGGGACTTGTAGAAGATCTCCCACGTGCCCTGGAGCAGTTCTCGGGCTTGCGTGAGGCGCGGGTCTGACGCGGCGTCGGGCGCGGGGGCGCGGACGGCGGATTCGGTGAGCACACAGGCGCGGGCGAGGCGGATATGGCAGCGCTGGTCGCCGACGATGGCGGGGTGGAGTTTGCCCGGCGCGGGCTCTGCGATGCCGAGGGCGTGCTCGGAGGCCTGGTCGGCGGCGTGGGTGTCGCCGGTGTCGAGCAGCGCGAGGGCGTACCCGGCTTCGACCAGGGCGTAAAAGTGGTGGCTGTCGCCGACGAGTGCCTTGACGTCGCGCAGCAGAGGGAGGTATGCGGCGATGGCATCTTCGTTGCGGCCTGCGAGGGAGAGGTACCAGGCGCGGTGGCGTTCTCCGTTGGCGACGATGAGCGCGTCTCGGGCCTCTACCGGCAGGGAGAGGCGGTAGGCGCAGGTGCGGTCGATGAGGGGGAGGGACTCTTCCGCGCGCCCGTTCATCGCGAGGGTGAGTGCGGCCTGGTCGAGGCAGACCATGACGGAGGGGTCGTCCTTGCCGAAGTTGGCCTCGAGCACTCGCGCGGCGTGGAGTGCGGCGTCGATCTTCTCGGCGTCCAGAGACTCGCCGTCGCTGGCGCGGATAAGGGAGGTCAAGATCCGGACGACGGCGAGGTCGTTGGCGCCCACCAGCGACTCGGCGAGGCGGGCGAGTCGTGCGAGGGCGGGGGTTCGGCCCGCGCGGACGGGCGGGAGCGAGGGGGCGTGATCGGGCGTGAGCAACGCGCTGACGTCGGTCGCGATACGCGATGTGAGGGGCTCGCCCTGAGGGGCGGACCACGCGGCGCGGAGCGTCTGGGCGAGAGGGAGCGAGGCGTCGGCGTCGGCGAGTTGAGCCGCGTCCCGGAGGGAGGCCAGCACATCGGGATCGTCGGGGGGAAGGCGGCGGAGGCGGCGCGTGAGTGCGTCGCGGAGGAGCGGTTCTGCGTCGGCTGGATTGCCGGCGTCCAGGAGCGTGTGGCCCCGCAGGGAGAGCATCGCGGCGACGGCGAGGTCGGCGTCGGCGGGCGGCAGCGTGGTGAAGACCGCGAGGGCGAGGTCGGCTTCGCGGACGGCTTCTTCGGTGCGGTTCTCCGCGACCAGAATGCGGGCGAGGAGGGCGCGCGTGCGAGCGGTCTGCACATGCGTGGGGCCCAGCAGCTTCTCTCGCATGGCGAGGGCTTCGCGGCAGATCGTTTCGGCCTCCAGCGGGCGGCGGCGCACGAGCACCACAGCGGCGAGGTTGTGCATCGTCGCCGCGATCTCCGGGTGTTCCGCGCCGTGTGCCATGCGGAGGCGTGTCAGGCCGTTGCGGAGGGAGACCTCGGAATACTCGACAAGGTTGACGGCCTTGGCACCGAAGCCGGTGTAGACCTCGCTCCAGAGGCGGCGGAGGGCCTGGTCGACCTCGGGATCGTCGGCGAATCCGCCGGTTTCGAGGCGGAAGTAGAGGCGTCCCAGGCCCGCGCCGATGACGTAGCCGAGGTCCGGATTGGTGGGATCGGCGTTGGGCAGGGCCTCGCGAAGCAACTCCGTGACGGCGCGTGCGCGGACGTTATCTTCGCGGGCCTTGATGGCTTCGAGTTCGGCGCGGCGGGATTCGGCCGCGGCACGGGACATGCTGACGGCGACGGCGATGCCCGCGGCGGCGAAGAGGACGGCGGCGGTGGCGGCGAGGGCGAGGCGTCGGCGGTTCAGGAGCAGGGCCTTGCGGAGCAGGTAGAGCTGGGACTGGCTCATCGCGACGACGGGGTCGCCGTCCAAGTAGCGTTCGATGTCGTGGGCGAGGGAGGCGGCGGATTGGTAGCGTTCGCGTTTGTCCTTGCGGATGGCCCTAAGGACGATGGCTTCCAGTTCGCGCGGGAGGCTGGGGTCGCGGGAGCGGGGGGGTTCGGGCGGCACCTCGCCGATGGTGCGTGCCATCTCGAAGATGGAGCCTTCAAGCTCGTAGGGGAGCGAGCCGCAGAGGAGCTTGTAGAGGATGACGCCCAGCGAGTAAACGTCGGTGAGGCCGTCGACGTCGTCGGCGCGGCCGGCGGCCTGTTCGGGGCTGGCGTAGGCGGGCGTTCCCGCGAAGTCGCGGGTGATGGTGGTGTGCATGCCGCCGAGCTTGGCGATGCCAAAGTCCAGGACGACGGGCCGGCCATCGGCGGTGACGAGGATGTTGTCGGGCTTGAGGTCTCGGTGGATGACGCCGTTGAGGTGGGCGTGGTGGATGGCGCTGCAGACCTGGGCGAAGACGGTGAGGAGGTGGCGCGTGCGTTCGTTCTGAGTGAGGCCGGTGGGGGTCCACTGGTCCAGCGGGACGCCGTCGACAAACTCCATGATGACAGCGAACTGGCCGTCCCACAGCGTGCGGGACTCGTAGATGGTGACGATGTTGGGGTGGCGGAGGCGCGCGGCGATTTCGGCCTCGCGCTCGGCCCGGATGCGTTGACGTGCGGAGGCGAGCCGTCCGGCGGCGAGCGTCTTGATGGCGACGGTGCGGGAGGTCGATTCCTGTGTGGCTTTGTAGACGACGCCCTGCGCACCGGTGCTGACCACTGTGAGTGCGCGGTACCCGGCGATGCGGGGCACACCGGCGTTAGTGGGCGCGGCCGCGAGGGAGCGCACGCGCGTCAGGAAGGCGAGGTCCTCTCGCGCGGAGACGAGTCGGGACGAGCAGACCTCGCAGGTAGAGACGTGGCGTGCCAGTTCCTCGGAGGCGGTGCCTTCCGCGGCGAGCCGGTCGATCTGTGTGTCGCTGGGGCACTGCGCGCCCGTCATGGTCATGGCGCGTGCTCCTTACTGGTCTTCCTCGAAGGCGGTGGTGAGCTGCTCCACGAGGGCACGCAGGCGTTTCACGATGCGGCTCTTGGCGACGTACACCTGGTCCACGGTCATGCTGCACTGCTGCCCGGCCTCCTGGGCGGGCACGCCGCGGATGCTGGTGAGTTCGAACGCGAGGAGTGTGCGATCGTCGACGCCCGACTCGCCCCGGAGGAGTTCCAGGGCCTGGGAGAGGATCGCGCGGTCGCGCTCGTCCGCCCAGATGGAGCGGAGGGCCGGCTCGTCCACAAGTTCGCCAAGGGAGGTCGTCGTCGCCCCCTCGCGCTTGCTGCGCTTGAGGACGCGGATGATGGAATGGTGTGCGATGCCGAGGATCCAAGAGGAGAGGCGGCCCTTGGCCCGGTCGTAGCGGCCTTCGCCGTAGGCCTTGACGAACTCGGTGAGGGTCTGTTGGGCGACCTCGTCGGCGTCGGTGTCTGTCAGGCCCAGGCGTCGGGCCATGGCGGTGACGATGGGGCGGTAGCGGGCGTCGATCTGGAGCCAGACGGGCTCGTTGGCGTTGTCGTGCAACGCGTCGAGGAGCTGCGTCGTCGTCCGCGTGACGTGGATGGAGGGGGAGGCGCCCACGGGCCCAGTGTACCAGACGGTGCAAGAGGGCGATAAGTCGGGGATCTGGTCAGCGTTTCCGGGCGACGATGTGGAAGAGGTGGTGGTGCTTGGTCTTCATGAGGGCGTCGGAGCCGTCCTTTTCGACCTCGTCGAAGTGCTCGAGGTCAAAGGGGGCCAGGAGCGAGAGGGTGTCCGAGCGGGAGAAGTGGCGGCGCGGATTGACGGCCGCCCACTCGTCGCGGTCGCCGAAGATCTGGCCCGCGAAGCGACCGCCCGGCAAGAGTGTTCTCACGATCCAGTTCCAAAGAGTGGGGAAGTGGTCTTCGTGGCAGAAGGGGAGCGCGAATGAGGCGTTGATGAGGTGAGCCGCGGTGGGCAGGAGGGGGCTGGTGGCGGCGTCTTCCAGCGAGAGTTGCAGGGGCGTGACGCGTGCGGCCTGCGCTGCGGGAAGGCTGGCGCGGAGGCGGGTGATCGCATCCGGGGAGTTGTCGGTGGCGAAGACGTGCAGGTTGAGGGGGCTGGCGAGCATGGCGCGGGTGTCGCGACCTTCGCCGCACGCGAGATCGATGGCGGTGAGGGGCGGGGTGGAGTCCGTGTGATCTCGCTGCATGCTCGCGAGTGCGCGGAGGAGCGTGTCGCGCGGTGGCTGGGAAGCGACGGCGTCGAAGTACGCGGGCCAGGGGCGTTGGTAGTCGGGGGTGAGGGACATGAGACGGTGAGACGGTGAGACGGTGGGACGGTGGGACGGTGGGACGGTGGGACGGTGGGACGGTGGGACGGTGGGACGGTGGGACGGTGGGA
>DATAKA010000037.1:0-38734 GCA_036261855.1 Phycisphaerales bacterium
AAGGTGCGCTGCTCCTTGCCGCTGCCGATGAGCTCGGAGATCGAGATGTTGGTACGGCCCAGGAGCGCGAGGGCGAGGGAGTCGAGCGAGTGGGAGGAGCGTGAGGCGTCGATGAGGTACGACGCGACCATGGAGTCAAAGGAGAGTTGAGCAGGCTGACCGCTGTTCACCAACCCCTCCCCGGCCCTCCCCCCGGGGGGGAGCGAGACATGCACGCCGTGGGCGCGGAAGATCAGGATGTCGTACTTGAGGTTGTGGCCGCACTTGGGGATGGCCGGGTCTTCGAGGATTGGGCGCAGCGCCGCGAGCACTTCTTCGGTGGAGAGGTGCTTCTCCGGCGTGGGGCTGCGGGTGGGGATGTAGACGCCCGTGCTGGGCGAGAGCGAGATGGAGATGCCGCAGAGCTTGGCGTCTCGCGGAGAGAGTGAGGTGGTCTCGGTATCGACGGCGACGATCGGGGCGCGGCGGCACTCTTCAATCAGCGCTGCGAGTTCCTTCTTCGTCGTGATGCAGCGGTACGAGCCGGACTCTGCCTGCTTCACTTCACGCGGACCATCGAGCCCATCAAAGAGGCCTCCGCCGGGCGGGGGTGACGAAAGAGCGGACTTCTTTGGTGCTGGAGATGGCGCGGGCGCATCAAAGATGGAAAGGGGCATTTCTTCAGCAGGGGTCGATGAGCGGCCTGCCGGCCCGGCTCGGAGAGCCGGGGTACCCAAGCCCGTGATCGCACGGACCTCGTCCTGATAGCGGTTGAAGCCGAGTTCCTTGCAGATGGGGATGAGCTTCTCCCAGTGCATCTTCTTGATGTCGGCATCGGGGAGGTTGAGCGATGCCGGTGCGTCGTGGTCGAGCGTCACGAGGCGCTTGGACAGCCCCAGCGCGGGCGCGGTCGCACGCAGGGCCTCGCCCCGCTTGCCGGGGACCTCGTGGGCACGCGCGAGCAGCGCGTCCACACTGCCGTAATCGCGGATGAGCTGCGCGGCAGTCTTCTCGCCCACGCCGGGCACGCCGGGGACGTTGTCCACTGTGTCTCCCATGAGCGTGAGCATGTCCACGACCTGCGGCGGGGTGAGGCCGGTCTCTGCCTTCAGCGTGTGGGCGGTGAAGGGGGCGTCGGTGTGGATGTCAAAGATGATGACGGGGTCGGTGATCGGCGCATCGTCGCTCGGCGCATCCTGGGTGCCTTCCAGCAACTGCTTGAGGTCCTTGTCCTTGCTGATGATCCGTATGGCCACGTCCTTCTGCCCGGCGCGGTACTGCTTCACGAGCGCGGCGATCACGTCGTCGGCCTCGAAGCCCTCGGCCCCAAGGACCGGGACGCCGACCTCCTTGAGCATCGCGACGCACCGGTCCACCTGCGGGAAGAGGTCCTCGGGCGGTTCCTTGCGCGTGGCTTTGTATTCGGGGTACAACTGGCTGCGGAAGGTGCCGCGGTCGCCGGAAACGTCGAGCACCACGGCGAGGTGCGTGGGCCTGCCCGCGCGGTTGAGGTTCCGGCCCTCAGCCTTGAGGAGTTTCAAGAGCATGCCGACGAAGCCGAACGTCATGTTCGTCGGCTCCTTCGTCACGGGGCTCGTCATCGGTGTGCGGATGGCGTGGTACGCGCGGAAGAACTGGGCGTAGCCGTCGATGAGGTAGAGGGTGGTGCGCGGCGGTGTCATCTGCGGGCATTCTTGGCACAGCACGGCCGGTGCCCGCCCCATTCCCTGCCCTCACACCGCGTCCTCGGCGTCCTCGGGCTTGATGGGGCGGCTCGCGGTGTACTGACCGGAGAACCACTTGTAGAGGTCCGCGTCGCGGCAGCGGGCGTCGGCGAAGGGGTAGGTAGGGTTCAAGGGGCTCACCCACGCGCCGGATGTGGGGCACCGGGCGGGCTCGCGCTGCAGAAAGTCCGTGAGGCCCGGGCGCGTGGACCAAGCATCGGGAACACGGAAGTTGAACCGACGCTGCGTACGGGAGAGCGGTTCGATGCTGATTCCGAGCACACTTTCAGGCGGCGGGAGAATTGAGGCGTCCGGGATACGGCTGGGCCATTCGATGATCGCCACCGCATCCGGCGCGGCAGCACGGGTGTGCGGGTCAAAGAGCTGGTCCCACCCGAGAGGTTCAAGGTCGTCGGTGCTCGTGAGGCGGTAGCAGTCGGCATGGATCACGCGGCGGATGCCGCGGCCGTTCGCCGGGTAGAGGTTCACGAAGACGTACGTGGGGCTTGAGATGACGCCGGGGTCCACGCGCAGCGCGGTCGCCAGCGCGCGGGTGAATGTCGTCTTGCCCGCCCCCAGTTCGCCTTCGAGGGTCAGGACGTCGCCCGGCTGGAGCATCGCGGCCACCGCCCCCGCGAGAACGGCGGTGTATTCCTCGCAGGTGCTGGTGCGTGTGAGCAGGGGCACGAGGGGAGCGTACGACGGGGCTCACCGGAAAAGAAAAACTCCCCGCAGGGTGCGGGGAGTGGTGGGGGACTGTGGTATTGCAGGCGGGGCAGGCCGGCGAGGCTCTTTATTCCTCGTCGCCCTCGTCGTCGCCCTGGGTGGCGGCGACTTCTTCCTCGAGCTGCTCGATCGATTTTTCTTCCTCGATCTTCTCGCCGCGGGCGATCTTCTCCGCCTTTTCCTTCTCAAGCTTGCGCTTGAGGGCATCGACCTTGGGCTTGTCGGGGGCGATGATGATGCTGGCGGACTTGCCCATCCAGCGGGGCGGCTGCTCGACCTTGCCGATATCGGCGAGGCCGTCGCGGACGTCGGCGAGGTTCTGCAGGCCCAGCTCCTTGTGGGCGATCTCACGCCCCTTGAAGCGCTGGGTGAACATCACCTTGTGGCCGGCCATCAGGAAGCGGCGTGCCTGGTCGATGCGCACCTGCACGTCGTGCGGGTCGATCTTGCTGCTCCGGCCCAGGCGCAGCTCCTTCATTTCGCTGCTCTTGGTGGCCGCACGCTGCTTGCGCTGCTTCTGGGAGAGTTCGTACTTGTACTTCCCGTAGTCCATGATCTTGCAGACAGGGGGGCGGGCCTCGGGAGAGATCTCCACCAGGTCCATCCCCATGTCCACGGCGCGACGGATCGCGTCGGACGTCTCCACGACGCCGATCTGTTCGTTGTCTGGACCGATCACGCGCACCGGCGTAATGCGGATCATGTGGTTCACTCGGACACGCGGCGGACCGCTCGGCTCACGACCAAATCGACTCATAGGCCCTTCAATCTCCGGGGGACTACCAACCCGGCGCTGGGTGCGCCTCTTCTGGTGGCCCGCAAGCATATCGCCCTTGGGGGTCGGGCCCCGGCGGGGCCGTCCGCGGGTATCCTGTGCCCCGCTTCATGCTGCCAGACATGGGTCCATTCCGGGCGGTGCGACGCGCGAGCCATTCGCTCCTGCTCTGGGGGTGCGTGGGCGTGCTGTGCCTGCTGCTGGTCTACCCGATCATGCTCACCGTCAGGGGCGGGTTCTACGCCGACCCCGGGGCCCGGACGGGCTGGACGGTCCGGCATCTTTTGATGGTCTTTGAGGACCCCCGGACGCTGTCGGGGCTGCTGAACTCGCTGAAAGTGGCGTTCCTGACGACCACCGCGGCGATCACCATCGCCCTGCCGCTTGCGATTTTGGGGGCACGGTACCGGTTCCCGGGCAAGGGTTTCTTCAGCGCCATGGTGCTGGTGCCGCTCATCCTGCCGCCGTTCGTCGGTGCCATCGGCATGCGGGCCCTGCTGGGGCGGGAGGGGGCGCTCAACGCACTCCTGGGCTCGCACTTTGACATTCTGGCCAACGCCAAGCTTTTCGGCGTGATCTTTGTGCAGGCCTTCTCGCTCTACCCCATCATTTACCTCAACGCGACCGCGGCCCTCGCGAACCTGGACCCGGCCCTTGAAGAAAGCGCTCAGAACCTGGGGGCGGGGTTCTGGAAGCGGCTCTTCCGCATCACGCTGCCCCTGGTGCGCCCGGGCGTGTTCGCAGGGGCGACCATCGTCTTCATCTGGAGTTTCACCGAACTCGGCACACCCTTGATGTTCGAGTACCCGGAGGTGACGAGCGTCCAGGTGTTCAATGGTCTCAAGGAAGTCGAGAACTCCAGCAAGCCGTATGCGCTGACGTGCGTGATGCTGGCGACGGCGGTGGGCCTCTACCTGCTCGGCAAGTTCTTCTTCGGGCGCCAGGGCCACGCGATGTACAGCAAGGCGGCCCGCGCGGGGAGCGAAGAGACGCTCACGGGCGGGAAGGGCGTGCTCGCCGCGGTGGCGTTCGCCGTGGTCTGCGGGCTCGCGTTGCTCCCGCACATCGGCGTCGTGCTCACGAGCATCACCGTGCCCGGCCAGTGGTACCAGAGCGTGCTGCCGGCGGAGGTAACGGGCCGGCATTACCGCGAAGCACTGACGGCGGCGGACTCGTTCCAGGCGATCACGAACAGCCTGATGCTCGCGGCCAGCGCGATGGGCGTGGACATCATCCTGGGGATTTTGATCGCGTACTTGCTGGTGCGGACGCGCGTCGCGGGCCGGCAGGTGCTGGACGCCTTGTGCATGCTGCCCTTGGCCGTGCCGGGGCTGGTGATGGCGTTCGGCTACGTCGCGATGAGCCTGCGCTGGCCCTTCGGCAAGGACAACCCGCTGGAGCACTTCGCGGGCGTGCTGACGAGCGACCCCAACCCCGTGCCGTTCCTGATCGCGGCGTACGCGGTGCGCAGGCTGCCGTACATCGTGCGGTCCACGGTCGCGGGGCTGGAACAGACCAGTGGTGAGTTGGAAGAGGCGGCGGTGAACCTGGGCGCATCGCGCTTCACGGCGGTGCGTCGGGTGATCCTGCCACTCATTGTCGCGAACCTCATCGCGGGCGGATTGCTGGTGTTCAGCTTCTCGATGCTGGAGGTGAGTGATTCGCTGATTTTGGCGCAGCGTCAGGAAGACTTCCCGATCACGAAGGCGATCCTGGCGTTTGGCGATCGGCTGGGCGATGGGCCGTACGTGGCGAGTGCGCTGGGCGTGTGGGGCATGGCGCTGCTGACGGTGACAATCTTCGCGGCGAGCAGTCTCTTGGGGAAGAAGTTGGGGAGTATTTTCAGGGTGTAGTTACCTCCCTGCGCCAAGCCCGAGGTAGACCAGCATAATTGTGAGCATGGCTGTGCCGGCGGCAAGTAGAAGCCCAAGAAGCGCGCCTGCAACTGCTGGCAGTACTCCCAGACGTTGATGCACAACTCGCGCGCGAGCGGACAGCATTATCGCGCAGCCCGCGGCGCAAGGAAGAACCATCGAGCACATGGCTACGAGCAGGGCAACAGGCAGCCACGCTGGTGGAGTCCACCTTGCATACGGCGAATTGGAGTACTGCTCGATCTTGAACCACGCGACAAAGCACGCACCAGCACAAGCGACACTGAGAATCGTGCACCACCGACCCAGCCGCCACTCGCGCCGCAGCGATTGAGCAATCGAAGCAAGGTTCGCCGCCGAATTCTCCAATCCACACTCTGGGCACACGCGAACCGGGTCGATGACGGCAACCAATGGGTAGTAGCAACGCACGCAGTGGCTTGGCAGGGGATTGATGGCGGTAGCGGTCATCATCATCTCCTGCGAGCCGCGGAGCACTTCGAGGTTTGTGATGGTACTTGTTCGTGCCTTGATACGTGTTCACCCGCACCACTGCGTGGTGCGGCATGCATACGGGCGTGGCGCGGGGGTGCCGTGTTCGCAGCTACCCCCACATACTCACCTCCGCGGCTTGGCCGCGAAAACGAGCACAAGCCCGTTTTATCTTGCCGCACAAGCACTTACGCATTGTGTTAGTGATTACTGTAACAATTGGCTCCGTTCTCCCAATAAGCCCGTGCCCAGCGCTCCTCGCGGATGCCGGCTCTGGGCAACACAGCCATGAACACACACACCACAGAATCCCGTCCCGCCCGCTTCGCCCGGACCGCCCTTGGTGCCACGGCTCTTGCCGCGGCACTGACCCTGCCCGGGTGCGTCGTCGCCATCGGCAATGAGAGCGACGGTTCGTCGTTCGACTCCGCCCCCCGCCGTGTTCGCCTGACTGACACCGAGCGGCGCGACCTTCCGGTCGTCACGACCGTTGCCGACCTGCCCACGGTGCGGACGAAGTACGCCCCGCAGATCGCAACTCTGTCGCCGTCCACGACTGTGGACGACCTCCGCCGCGTGCTGCCTGACGCCCGCTTCGTGGAGCGCAAGCAGGACGGGCAGGGCACTACGGACGCGTACAGCGTGAGCATCCAGGAGCGATACCGCTACCGCGGCGAGAGCTACGGCCTGGAGGCCCGCGACGAGATGTGGTTCTACTTCAAGAACGGCTCGCTCGTGAAGCAGGGCGCCCCGCACAACTGGCCCTGATGCGATTTCCTACGCTTGGGTGTGCCCCGTCCTCCCCTCATCGCGATTTCCATGGGTGACCCCGCCGGGGTAGGCCCTGAGGTCATCGTGAAGGCTCTGGATGATGGTGCTGTGCGTCGGCTCGCCCGCTGGGTTGTCTTTGGTAGCGAGCACGCACTCGCCGCGGCCGCCCGCACGTGCCAAGTGCCCGCCACATGGACCGAGCTGCCCACGCACTTTGCGAGCAGCACGCTGACTTCGCTGCAGTCGGGCGAAGTGGGGGTGGTGGACCTGTGCTGCGATTTAGGCCTGGGCGCGGCGGCAGCATTCCCTCGTGCCGCCCACGCGGAGAACGGCCGGGTTTCCTTCGCGAGCGTGCAGCACGCGATCACACTCGCAAAGTTGCCGCCGGGCCACCCCTGGCATGCCGCGGCGGTGGTGACAGGTCCCATCAACAAGGAAGCGTGGGCGCTCGCGGGTCACGCCAAGTACCCCGGGCACACCGAACTCTTCGCCGAGGCGTTCGGTGCGCAGAAGATCGCGATGATGTTCCATGCGCCCCCGGCGGGCCCCGCCAAGCCGGGCATGAACGTCATCCTCGTCACCGTCCACCGCCCGCTGGGCACCGTGGCGGACGCGCTGACGGCGCAGCGGATCACCGACACCATCGAACTGGGCCACGCCGCGATGCAACGCCTGGGCTTCGCGTCCCCCCGCATCGGCGTCTGCGGGCTGAATCCTCACGCGGGCGAGCATGGGCTGCTGGGCAGCGAGGATGCGGCCGTCATCGCCCCTGCCATCGCCGCCGCGCGTGGCCGCGGCATCGACGCCACCGGCCCGTGGCCCGCGGACACGATTTTTCAGGGCGCGCTCGCGTACGACGGCGTGCCCGCATCGCGCTTTGACCTCGTCGTTGCGATGTACCACGACCAGGGCCTGATCCCGCTCAAGACCCTCGCGTGGGACCGCGCGGTGAACTTCACGGTCGGCCTCTCGCACGCCGGGCACCCCGTCCACCGCACCAGCCCGGACCACGGCACGGCGTTCGACATCGCGGGCACCGGCAAAGCGGACGAAGGCAGCATGAAAGCCGCCATGATGCTGGCGGTGCGGCTGGCGGCGTCCTAAGGCGTCGCCATCCGCTCGATTTCACCCCGCCCTATGCTCCCCGCCGCACCGGGGACCCCACATGTCATCTCCCTCTTCCAACCCCTCCACGCCGGGCGTGGACCCGCACCCCATGCGCGAGATGCTGCGCATCGCCGGCCCCACCGTGGCCGCGATGTGCTCGTACACGCTCATGACGTTTACGGACAAGTGGCTCTGCTCGCACCTGGGCAGCGAGCCCATCTACGTCGGCGCGCAGGGCAACGGCGGGCTCGCGTCGTGGGTGCCCATCTCGTTCGCGCACGGCGTCGTGACGGTGGTCAACACCTTCACATCGCAGAACCTCGGCGCGGGCAAGCCCGAGCGTGGGCCGGCATACGCATGGAACGCGGCGTGGATCGGCGTCCTGTACTGGCTCGTCCTGCTGCTGCCGTACTCCTTCTTCCTGCCAGAGGTCTTCGCGGTCGCGGGCGTGGATGAACAGCAGGCGGCGATGGGGGCCGAGTACGGGCGCGTGCTGCTGTGGGGCGCGGGTCTCACGCTCTTCACGCGCGCATTCTCGCAGTTCTTCTACGGCCTGCACCGGGCGAGCATTGTGATGGTGGCGGGGGTATCGGCGAATATCGCCAACCTCCCGCTCTCGGCCATCCTGATGTTTGGACCAGACGCCGCGGAATCGCTGGGGTGGTTCGGGCGTGCGTGCGCCGCTGTCGCGCAGGCGCTGCACATCCCGCGGATGGGCGTCGCCGGCTCGGCCTGGGGCACCGTGATTGCCACCTTCATCGAACTCGCGATCCCGCTCTCGGTGTTCCTTGGTCCCGCGATGCACAAGCTCTACGCCACACGCAGCCAGTGGCGCCCCAGCCTCACGCACATGAAGGAACTCTGGCGCATGGGCTGGCCCCAGGGCGCGATCTTCGGCAACGAGATGATCTGCTGGGGCTTCTTCATGGTTTTCCTCGTCAGCGGATATGGCCCTCAGCACGCTACCGCCGCGTGGATTGCGCACCAGTACATGAGCCTGTCGTTCATGCCCACGGTCGGCATCAGCGTCGCGGTCACCGCCCTCGTCGGCAAGTACCAGGGCATGGGCAGGAGCGACCTGGCCGCGCAGCGTGCGTGGCTGGGCCTGCGCATCGCGATCATCTACATGGGCGTCTGCGGGTGCATCTTCGCGTTGTTCCCGGGCCCCCTCATGAAGCTCTTCATCGAACGCGGCACGACGCCCGAGGACGAGGAGGCGCTGCTCCGACTTGGCCGCAGCTTCCTCCTGGCGACCGCGGCGTTCCAGCTCTTTGACGGCGTCGCGATGACCATCTCCGGCGCACTCCGCGGCGCGGGCGACACCAAGGTGCCGGGCGTCGCCACGCTGGTGCTCTCGTGGTCCATCATCGTGGGCGGCGGACTGCTGCTGCGCGAGCTGGTTCCTGAGCTTGAGTCCATGGCGGGCTGGATCGCGGCAGCCACCTACATCGCCGTCCTCGCCGTGTTCCTGCTCCTGCGTTTCGTGGGCGGGCGGTGGAAGTCCATCAAGGTGGTGCGGGAACCCGAAGCGGCGTCGTCGTAAGCAGATTTTCTTTGGCCCACCCCTCCATCTGTTAGGATGAGGTTTGGTTTTGCGTTGGACTTGCTTAGTGCAACCGTCTAAGGTGCCGCCCGCGGCCTGACGGCAGTCCGCTACCTCATTCGACGAGCAACCCCTCCCGGAGCACCTCATGGCGCACGATCCTCTCGATATTGTGATTGGTTCCACCGACGCTGTGAAGCGCGACAGCGCCGCCGCGAACCGCCACCTCAACGCGGCCCTCAAGGCCGAGCAGGCCAACGACCGTGTGGAAGCGATCAGCGAGCTCCGCCGCGCCGTCGCCGCCGACCCGGACAACGCCCACGCCCTCTTCAAGCTGGCGTACCACCTCGACCTTGTCGGCGAGGAGGACGAGGCCCTCTCCCTGTATGAGCGCTGCGTGGACCGCACCCCGGCCCACCTCAACGCGCTCATGAACCTCGCGGTGATGTACGAGGACCGCGGCGAGTACGGCGAGTCCGAGCGCTGCCTCCGCCAGATTCTGGAGACCGCCCCCAACCACCTCCGCGCCCGCCTCTACATGAAGGACGTCGAGGCCAGCAAGGGCATGGTCGTGGTGGAGGAGCAGGACCGCGATATCTTCAAGCGCAAGGCGATGCTCGACACCCCCGTGACGGACTTTGAGCTCTCCGTCCGCGCCCGCACCTGCCTCAAGAAGATGAACATCCGCACGCTGGGCGACCTGCTGCGGATCACCGAGGCCGAGCTGCTGAGCTACAAGAACTTCGGCGACACGAGCCTGACAGAAATCAAGAAGATGCTCACCGCCAAGGGCCTGAAGCTGGGCCAGGGCCTGGAGGACGCGCACCGCGCCGCCCGCCGCGCCCTGCTCGAGCAGTACAAGGGCACCGGGCGCGAGACCACCCTCGCACGCCCCGTGACCGACCTGCAGCTCTCGGTGCGTGCCCGCAAGGCGCTCCAGCTCCTCAACATCCAGACCTTGGGCGATCTCGCCAGCCACACCGAGGCGGAGCTCATGGGCATCAAGAACTTCGGCGCAACCAGCCTGAAGGAAATCCGGGAACGCCTCGTCGAGGCGGGCCTCGAGCTCCGCAAGCTCGACCCGTAATCAACGCGTCAGCAACCGAAACGTACCCACAGGGGCCGGCTTCCCGCCGGCCCTTGTCTTTGTGCTCTTCCTATCTGTTCGCTCACGGCGCCCGCATGCGCCAGAGCTGGCGGATGGCACCGAGCAACTTATCAACCTTCGCCGGCTCCACCCCGCGCGTGTCCAGCACGTGGCGGGCGAGCGCGACACCGGCCTCGCCCTCCTCAAACACCACGTGCGACGCACCCGCCTCGTACAGCACGTCGCGCTCCGCCAGATACCGGGCGCGCACGATGATCGCGACCCCCGGGTTCCGCTCCCGGGCCGTGCGCACAAGCGACGCGCGCCCCTCCGCGTGCGGCAGCGCGACGATGAGGTACGCCGCGCGGGCCATCCCCGCGTGGTCCAGCACCTCCGCGCGCGTGGCATCCCCGTAGATCGCCGTGTGCCCTGCCTTGGTGATCGCCTGCACCGTGTCGATGTTCATGTCGATGATCACCGTCCGGATCCCGGCGTCGCGCAGCAAGGCGTCCACGACGCGCCCCACCGGCCCGTAGCCCACGATCACCGCGAGCGCACGGTCGTCCTTCGCCACGCTCTCCGCGGCCTTTGCATTGAGTGCCGCCGTCTGTTTGGCGTGGCGCGCGTTGAGAACCTTGTCCAGCCACGGCCACCGCTGCACCGCACGCTCCACCCCCTCCAGCGAGCGGAACAGCAGCGGATTGAGCGTGATCGAGGCGATCGCCGTCGCCACGAGGATGTTCATGCCGTCCTCGGGCATCAGCTTGTGGTCCGTCGCCACCTGCGCCAGGATGAACGAAAACTCCCCGATCTGCGCCAGACCGATCGCAACGGTGAGCCCCGTCCGCAGGGGCCTGCCGCACAGCGCAACGATCACCAGCGCCGCCAGCGGCTTGCCCACCAGCACAATCGCCAGCGCTGCACCCACCATCCACGGCTGCTCCACCACGAACCCGGGATCAAAGAGCATGCCCACCGACACGAAGAAGATCACCGCGAAGGCATCCCGCATCGGCAGCGCATCCGCCGCGGCCTGATGGCTCACCGGCGATTGCGCAACCACCATACCGGCCAGGAACGCCCCCAGCGCCACCGACGCCCCGAAGATCGTCGCCGATCCCACAGCGATCGAGATTGACAGCACCATCACCGTCAGCGTGAACAACTCCTGCGACCGCAGCCGCGCCACCCGCGTCAGGATCCACGGCACGACCTTTGAACCCGCCAGCAGCACGATGACGACGAGCGCAGCAAGCTTCAGCAGCGCCCAGCCCACCGTGGCGAGCGCGGTCATTCCTCCCGCGGTCGGCGCAGGCGCAGCGCCCTCGGGCGTGCCGAAGATCGGCACCATCACCAGCGCCAGCACCGTGAAAATGTCCTCCACAATGAGCCAGCCAACCGCCACGTGCCCGTGGCTGGTGTTCAGCATGCCCTTGTCCATCAGTACCCGCAGAAGCACCACCGTGCTCGCGACCGCCATCGCCATGCCCAGAACGATCGTGGACTTGAGCTCCCAACCCGCAACCTGAAAACCGAGCAAGTGGAAAAGGACCACCGTCGCCACCGTCGCAACAAGGCTCTGCCCCACCGCGCCAGGGATCGCGACGCTCCGCACCGCCAGCAGGTCCTTCAGGTGGAAGTGCAGACCCACGCCGAACATCAGCAGGATGACGCCCACTTCCGCGAGCTGCAACGCCAGGTTCGTGTCCCCCGTGAACCCCGGCGTGTGCCTCCCGATGACGACGCCCGCGAGCAGATACCCCACGATGGGCGACAGGCCGATGCGCTGCGTGATCAACCCCAGCACCCACGCGGCGGCAAACGCGGCGGCGATCGTGGTCAGGAGCGGGAGATGTTGTGCGCTCGCGGCGAGGGTCAGCAGGGCCTGCGGTTCATGCATGCCGCATCGTAAGTGCGCAGCGCAAAACCATCACGGAATTTCCTCAACTTTGGCCGACTTCCTCGCTCGTCACGGGCCTGCGCCTGCTCTGCATCCACCGCACCGCAAAGAGATCGCGCAGCCCCGGAAGCGCCCGCTGCACGATGCCCATGCCGTACTTGGTCTCGCCCGCCGTGCGGGGCCGGTGCTTCACGGGCATCTCGACAACCTTGTACCCAAGGTGCCGCGCGGTCACCGGGATGAACCGGTGCATGCCGCGGAACTCCAGCGGGATGCGCAACGCAACCTCGCGCTTCATCACCCGCAGCGAACAGCCCGTGTCGCGGATGGTGTCCCCCAGCAGCCACAGCCGGAACTTCCGCCCGACGATCGATCCCACGCGCCGCACCGCGTTGTCTTTCCGCGCGTGCGAGCGGTCGCCCTGCACCATGTCCGCGCCGGCCCCCCGCAGCCGGTCCACCATGGCCGGGATTTCCGCCGGGTCGTTCTGCAGGTCCGCGTCCAGCACCGCGATCAGCGCCCCCCGCGCCGCACGGAACCCCGCGTGAAACGCCGCCGACTGCCCGTTGCCCCTGCCCGCCGGCGTGTTCGTCATCGCGATGCACCTCAGGTGGGGCCGCGTTTCCATGAGCGACCTCACCCGCGCGCGGGTGGCATCGGTGGACCCATCGTCCACGATCACGATCTCATACCGGATAACCGTGGGCGATAATGCCGCGTCGATCTCCCGCACCAGCGGCTCGACGTTCGCCTCCTCATTGTGCGCGGGCGCAAGCACCGTCAGGTCCAGGGAAGTGGGGGGTGCGAACGCGGTGAGGGGGCTTGAAGGCGTGCCGGCATCGGCGGTCGGGGCCATGCGCCAAGCATACGTCCACGCCATCCCCTCCACGTAGAATGCAGCATGACGCTCAAGCACTCCGACAGACCCAAGGGCCCAGAGGTGGTGCCCGTGACCTTCCACATGGAAGACCCCGAGTCCCTCACCGGCAAGCACGACCCCAAGGTTGACCTCAAGGGCTGCCGCGGCCAGAGCCTGCTCGAACTCGCCATGGAGCACGGCATCAACATCGAGCACGCCTGCGGCGGAGTCTGCGCGTGCAGCACGTGCCACATCTATGTGGAAGAGGGGATGAAGAACCTCTCCGAGAGCACCGAGGCCGAGGAAGACCGCGTCGAGGAAGCTCCCGGCCTCCAGCGCAACAGCCGTCTCTCCTGCCAGTGCATCATCGAGAAGGACGGCGTTATCTCGGTGCGGGTGCCCGCGTGGAACCGCAACGCCGTGAAGGAACTGCCGCACTAGCGGCTTGGTCAGGGGGAACACTCCCGTGGACGACACTTTCCACTGGCTGGACGTTGACCTCATCGGCGAGGCGCTCCACGAGCACTACCCCCAGCGCGACCCCATGCGCATCGGCTTTGTCGAACTGAAGAAGCTCGTGCTGGCACTTCCCGGATTCAAAGAGCAACCCGGGCACGTCGTGAACGAACGCATCCTTGAGGAGATCCAGCGCACGTGGATCGAGGAGCGTCAAGGCAAGCCGCGCAGCGACGATTAGCGGCGGTCTGTACTCTGCGACTTCGGTACTTCGGCACTTTCCCCGTACACTCCTCACGTGCCCAAACCCCGCACACTCCACGACGAGTTCTTCAAACGCGCCAAAGCCGACGGTTACGTCGCGCGCAGCGTTTACAAGCTCGAAGAAATCCAGGAAAAGAGGCGCCTCCTGCGTGCCACCGACCGCGTGGTGGACCTCGGCTGCGCTCCCGGCTCCTGGCTCCAACTCCTCGCCAAAAACCTCGACCCCGAGCGTGGCGGCCGCGCGGTGGGCATCGACCTCACACCGATCAACATCCCGCTGCCCGACCACGTCCAGACGCTGGTTGGCGACATCTACAAGACCGAGCCCGCCGTCCTCCTGCGCGCCGCGGGGTTTACTGACCGCGAAATCAGGAAGGACGCCCGCTTCGACGTCATCCTGAGCGATATGGCCCCCAACACCAGCGGCCACGGCGACGACTTCCTCTCCGCGCGACTCTGCGACCGAGTCCTCGACCTCTGCCCCACCCTGCTCCGCCCGGGTGGCAACCTCATCATGAAAATCCTGGAGGGTGAGCCCACTCCCGACGTCATCAAGCGCGCCAAGAGCCTCTTCGGCGAGGCGGGCACGACCAAGCCCGCCGCAAGCCGCGACGTTTCCAAGGAGATCTTCATCTGGGGCAAGGGCTACGGCCAGCGACCCAAGACCAAGGACACCCGCCCCGCGTCCCGGGATGATCGCCCGGCGCGCGGGCCGCGCCGTGCGCGATGACCTTCCTCGCCCCCATCCCCGCGCTCGTGGCCGCCGCGGTGTGCGTGCCCGCGCTGGTGGTGCTCTACCTCCTGAAACTCCGTCGCCGCCCCATCCGCGTCGGGTCCATCCTGTTCTGGCCGAAGGCCACCGAGGACGTCCAAGCGAATGTGCCCCTGCGCTGGCTCAAGCCCTCGTGGCTCTTCTTCCTCCACCTGCTGGCACTCGCGCTCCTGCTGCTCGCCTTCGCACGGCCGGCCATGCCCGGCATCGGCATCGCGGGCGAGCGTGTCGTCATCGTGCTCGACACGTCCGCGTCCATGAGCGCGGTGGACGCCGGGGAAAACCGGCCCCGCCTGGACCTCGCGAAGGACCGGGCCCGCCGCCTCGCGCGGGACGTGCGGTCCGCCGGCGCACGGTCGGTCGCCGTCGTGCAGCTCGCCGCACGGGCGCGGCCCCTCACCGGTTTCACCACAAGCCCGGCCCTCGCGAGCGCCGCCATCGACAGCGCGGAACCGACCGACCAGCCCGGGAACCTCGGGGCAGCACTGCAACTTGTCGATGCGCTCGCCCAGAGCGATGGCGAAGACGCCGCTGCAACCCCGCCCACGGTCTTCCTCGTGAGCGACGGGTCGTTCGCCCAGTTCGACGAGGTGCCCGTCACCGCGGCCCGTCTCCGTTTCGAGCGTGTGGGCCCGGCGAACGGCCTGGTGGACAACGTCGGCATCGTGCGGCTCGCCGCCCGGCGGGACGACCGCGACGCCACGCTCCTGCGCGTCTTCGGTGAACTGCTGAACGCAGCAGGCGCGCCCGTGGATGTTCCTGTCACGCTCGCGATCGACGGCGTTGCCATGGAGAGCCGCGTCGTCCCCGTGCCGCCATCCCCCGCGCGCACGCCCGTCCTCTTCGAGGTTCGGGGCGTCACGGAAGGCGTCCTGACCCTCGCGATCGCCCGTCCCGATGCGCTGGCCAGCGACGATGTCGCATCCGTCGTGCTCGTCAAGCCCGAGCAGCCCCGCGTGCTGCTGGTGCAGTCCCGGCCGCAGCCCGCGCGGGCCGACAGCACCAACGCCGCGCCCACCTGGCTCCTGGGAGACATCCTGGAGGAACTCCGCCCCCGGGAACTCGTCCGCGCAAACCCAGCCGAGTACGAACGCCTGGTACTCGAGGGCAACGACCGGTCATTCGACCTCCTCGTCTTCGACGCGGCCAAGCCTGCAACGCCGCCCCGCGTGCCCAGCATCAGCCTGGGCACGGTGCCGCCGCTCGGTGGGCTCGCACCGGCCGCCGCGCCGGCCGCCACGCGCCCCAACTCGGTCTTCTGGGATCGGTCCCACCCGCTCATGCGCGGCGTGCCGTTGGACAACCTGGTGGTGCGCGAAGTGCTGCCCGTCACCACCGCCGCGCAGACCGCTCCACCCCCGCAGATCGTCGCACGCTCCGACGACCGCCCACTCATCGTCCTCACGGAAGAGGCGGGTGTCCGCCACGTCGTCGTGTGCTTTGACCTTGCACAGAGCAACTGGCCGCTCACCCCCTCCTTCGCCGTCTTCGTCGCCAACGCCATGGACGAACTCACGCTGCGCGCCCGAAGCGCCGAGGGGAAGAGCTTCTCGACGAGCGAGCCCGTGTCGTTCACCGCCCCGGCCCGTGGAGCGGTCGTGCTGGAGGGGCCCGTACGGGTCGTGGCGAGGGAATCCGGCGAGATTCCCGCCGGCGAAGCACCATCATCCGAAACGACCCTGTCGGTGGGTGTCCTGCCACGCGCGGGTGTGTACGTCGTTCGCGCGGAAGGATCGGGACGCACGCCCAAAGCCGTTGCGATCAACGTCGCCGACCCGGTGGAAACCGCCGCGGCTTCCCCCGAAAGTGTGCGAGTGGAAGGCCGTGAGATCGGGAGCGTTCAGCCTACCCGCGTGCCCCAGGAAGTCTGGCAGTGGTTTGTGGTTGCCGCACTTGTGCTGTTGGCCGCGGAATGGGTGGTCTACGCCCGCCAGGTCCGGGCGTGACCCCGCGGACGGCCAGTGTCCACCCGCGCGGGCATTGGTACGATTGGCCCCGAAACGCAGCCATACCCCTTTCCGGAGGAGCGACCTGATGCAGCCGTCCGTCCCGAGCCACCTGACGAAGTTTCACTGGGAACCCCAGCCCGCGGCACAGAAAGTCGTGGACGGGCTGGTGAACGACTTTCTCGCCAAGTGTGAGTGGGCGCAGGTTCTCTCCAAGCGCATGAAGGCCGAGACGGGCACGCGGTTCAAGGACTGGGTGGATCACATCGCCGTGCCCCACACCGACGCGTTCGCCAAGACACTCAAGGAGGCCGGCTTCCAGCACAAGCCCACGCACCACGCACCGGGCAACTACGAGTGCGACGCGGGCATCTTCCCCAACATCATCCTGAGCAAGAACAGCCACCTTCACCTGGTCGCCATCAAGGTGGACAGCGTCGTGGACTTCCTGGCCGCCCACGACCTCCCGCACCACGACTCCATCAACGACGGCGGCGAAAAGGGCGTCGGCTCGCGCCTCCGCATGGCGCTGGGCTGCTCCTGCGGCACCGCCGCCCACCGCTACGAGCTCTGGGCCATCGAGCGCCACGGCATGTCGGGCTTCGACTACGACAACAGCACGCCCGAGCAGCGCCTGCGCGCCGTCGAACACGCCGAACGCCTGCGTACCCGCAGGCGCGAGTTCCCCAAGGACGCCGACGGCTTCGCCGAAGTCCACCGCATCGTGGACGCCGCCGTGAAGGACCTGGGCAAGGACTGGACCTGCGACCTCTTCTTCGAGGCCGAGCGCCGCTACTGGATGAAGCGCAACCGCGCGGCCCAGGTGCAGTACGCCCGCCAGTGCCGCCTGGGCCTGGGCTGGGCCAACCACGACCACCACACCTACCGCTCCTCACGAGAGCACTTCGCCGACCTCATCTCTCTCTGGGAGAAGCTCGGCTTCCAGTGCCGAGAAGTCTTCTACGCCGGCTCCGAAGCCGGCTGGGGCGCACAGGTCATGGAGCAGCCGGTGACCAAGGTCACCACCTTCAACGACGTGGACATGAGCCCCGAAGAACTCGTGCAGGACTTCGCCCACAACGGCTTCGTCGTCCGGCACGATACGCTGGGCACCGTTGGGATGTGGGTGGCCCTCCACGGCGAGGCGGTCCTCCAGGCCGGCATGCACCACCTGGAATGCCAGTTCGACTACCACGCGATGGTGGAGCAGCTCGAGAAGAGCGGCGGCGTCAAGCACATGGCGCCCTTCACGACGTTCCCCTTCCTCCGCCAGGCGTTCACGGAGGGTGAAAAGTGGGCGGTGAACCCCAAGCGTGTGGAGAGGCTCGTCGCTGACGGCCACATCACGCGCCGTCAGGGCGACGCGTTCATCAAGGAGGGTGCCATCGGCAGCCACCTTGAGACCCTTGAGCGCAACGACGGCTTCAAGGGCTTCAACCAGAAGGGCGTGAGCGACATCATCCAGCGCACCGACCCCCGCCGGCTGGTCTCCCTCACCGGCGCGTAGCGGAAGGCTTCACCGGGCCGCCGTCGTCCCCCAGTTCTTGCAGACTTGGCCGGTCGGCGTCTTCCACCGTGAGGCCCGCCTGTCGCGCCACGTCCGCGAGCTTGACTCTGTCGCTGATCTTGAGCTTGATGCCGATCTTGCGCCGGTGGTCTTCCACGGTGTCCTCCGTGCGGTGGAGCCGCTGGGCAATCTGCTTGTTGGACAGCCCCTCGCCGATGAGCGCCAGCACCTCCCGCTCCCGCGGCGAGAGCGCGGCGATCACGCCCATCCGGTGCATGTGCGGGGTCACGATCAGCCGCCGCGCGTGCGCGGGCAGCCGCGCCACCACGTCCGCGGGCGTGGGCCGCGATGCGAGCAGCACCATCCCCTTGGGCGCGCCCGCTTCGGGCACGGGGCTCCCGTACTCCAGCCGCGTGATCGTCTGGACCCCGCCATAAATGCTGCGCTGGAAGCGTGCCTTGTGGAACTGCGCGACCGATCGGATGATGTCCATCCGGTCCTGCACCAGCGAGGGCGGCGCGACCTCGTCGTACCGCTTCCTCAGCAACGCCCCGACTGTCCCCAGCTCGGGCACGAACATCCGCACCACGTTCATGTTGACGTGCAGCATGGTTGAATCGGGCCGCAGCACCTGGAACGCTGTAAATGGGTCGTCGTTGAGCGCCCGCCACAGCGCGTGCCTGAAGGCCGGCGACGCGCACCCGACTTCCTTCAATTGCGCGCGGGGCAGTACTTCCGTCTGGGTCTTCTCCACCGGCTTCTGGAGGTGCTCCAGGCTGCTGAGGTGGATGTCGCCACGCTTCAGGCCGGCGTCCCGCGCAATCTCCGCGAGCCGCACGCGGTCCTGCGCGCCCAGCTTCCGCCCGAGGGACAGCCTCTGCTCGTTGACCGTGTGCACGCTCTTCTGGAGGGTCTCCGCGATCTCCGTGATGCTCATCCCCTCCGCCACGAGGGCGAGCAACTCCAGTTCCCGCGGCGTCAGACGTGCGAGCGGTCCAAGGTGGTGCAGCTTGGGCTCCACGATCTTGATGCCGTCGAGGGTGCCGTTCCCGAGCGCGCGCGGCTCGTGACGGGTCACGCACAGGAACACACGCTCAGCGCCCGCAACCCCGGGAAGCGTGCCGATCACGTCGTACCTCGTGATGACCTGCAGCCCGAAGTAGATGCTCCGGACGTACCGGGGCTCGCGATCCACCAGAATGTCCCGCAGCACCCGCAGCCGCTCTTCCACCAGGGGCGCGGGGAACAGGTCGTTCCACGTGTACCCCATCGCGTCCGTGCCCTTGACGCCCTTCCCCAGAAACGCGCGGGCCGCCTGGTCGTTCGCGTACAGGATCAGGCCCTGCTCGGTCGCTATGTGCAGCGCGGTCAGCGGGTCCCGGTCGATCGTGCGCAGCATGGCGTCCGCGAACGCCGCGCTGGCGATCAGCCGGGCAACGATCTCGTCGTGCGGCGGCAGCGGCGCAGCGGGCACGTCCGGCTGGTTCCGGGCGACCGTGCGCGTCGGTCCTTTTCGACGACTTCTGAGCGACACGTTCCTGCCCCCCTGCCCGGCCGGGCGATCGGGACATCACACTATACCACCAGAAGTAATAGCCCGCTGCACGCGGGCGGCCGCGGTCAATGGGCGGGGACGGGCACCCGTTCTGTGCGTCGGTCACGTACGGACGCGGCTGGCGTCCTCGGGCATGAGGCCCGCGATCTGCGCGACCTCGGCAAGCCGGGCCCGCTTGGTGACGCCGAGCTTGCGAGAAATCGACTTGCGATGATCGTTGATGGTGTTCGCGGAACGGGAGAGCTTCTTGGAGATCTCGGGCGTGCTCATCCCCAGCCCGATCATCGCGAGGATCTCGAGTTCACGCGGAGAAAGGCAGTCCAGCGGGCCCAGCCGGAGCGTGCGGGTCACGAGCAGCGAGCCCGCGTCGTCCGCGCCCACCATCTGCTTGACCGGGCCCACAACGTGGCGAGTCAGCGCGAGAAAGACCCCGTGCCCCTGCGCGATCGACTCCGGCGCCGAGATCGGGATGAGCGTGGAGACCAACTGCCGGCCGTTCACAATGCCCCGCGACACGCGGGTCTTGTTCTCGCGCGCCAGGACTTTCAGCGTTGCGATCCGCTCCTCATAGAACTGCGGCGGCAGGAACTCGCGCGCGTTCCGGTTGATGCAGTCCTCCGCTTTGTACGTCTCGCCGTAAATCAGGCGGGCCGCGGGGTCGTTGATGAAGAGGATGGCACCATCATCCCTCAGGATCTGAACCCCAAGCAGGGGATCGTGCATGAACGCGCTCCACACGGCCTCGGAAAAGGCACCGTGCTGCAGCAGCTCACGAAGGCAGCGGTAACAGGCTTCGGTTGGCATGATCTGGTCACTCCGTGCTGTGTGCGCGCAACACAACTGCCCGGACGCGCCCTCAATTCCGCCGGAGCCACACACTCCGGCACCCCCACGTCCCGATCGTAAAATACTACCACAAATCACCGTGGCCGCAAGTCGCGCGGGTATCGGAAAGGTGATTTGAGGACAAATACCTTCCGAATGAACATGCAGGCGCGGTTTGAATATGCGACGGTGTCCGCCCTTTTGGACCACGTCACTTCCGATCTGGTATGCAGTACCATGCGGCATGCACACCCCGCTGCGCGCCTTGGTTTTGGCTGTCACGTCGTTCTGCGTCCTGACCACCAGCATCGAATCGAACGCGCAGGCCGAACAGGCGCTCGTAACCACTTCTGGGCAGTTCCTGAAAGACTTTGCAGAGACAAACCGGTTCCGGGCCGGCAACCCCAGCGGCTTTCAGATCATGCCCGAATCCGTGGCAACCCCGGGAGTTTTCTTTGTTCGTGCCGAGGGGCCCCGGACTTTCCGGCAGGATCTCTGGTGGTTTGACGTCGCGTCTGGGCAGGAGCGGCGGGTGTTGACGGCCGATCAACTCACCGGAAGTGGGGACGAAACACTCACGCCGGAGGAGCTGGCCCGGCGCGAACGTGCGCGGTCGAGCAGCCGCGGCATCGCCGGGTATGAGTTGAGCAAGGACGGGTCGAAGCTGCTCATCCCGCTCAGCGGGCGGTTGTTCGTGGTAGACGTCGCCTCGATGCTCGCGGGCAAGCCGACCATTCAGGAACTCAAGAGCGCTCACGGTTCCCCGGTGGACGCGCGGTTCTCGCCCGATGGGACGATGGTCGCGTGCGTGCGGGGCGGGGCCCTGTGGGTGACCCGCGTGAGCGACGGCGTGGAGCGGCGAGTGTCTCCGGCAGCGCAGGGCGACGTGACGTTTGGCGAAGCGGAGTTTGTGGCCCAGGAAGAGATGGATCGTTCTCAGGGGTACTGGTGGTCGCCCGGGAGCGACGCCATCGCGTACCAACGGACCGAGGTGCGCGGTGTAGAGACGTTCACCATCGCCGATCCGTTCGATCCTGCCAAGCCCGCGAAGACCTGGCCTTACCCCCGCGCGGGAAGGAAGAACGCGGACGTGTCCTTGTGGGTGGATGACATCCGCGGGATCTTCGACCTTCCAGAGACGGACCCGAAGGACCCGCTGAGCCCTCTCCGGCCCAAGCAGATCGCCGAGGTGGAGTGGGATCGTGATACCTACCCGTACATGGCCAAGGTCACGTGGTCCAAGGACGCGCCCTTGTGCGTGCTGGTCCAGAACCGCACGCAGACAGAGCAGGTCTTGTACCGCGTTGATACCAGCACCGGCGCGGTGACGGAACTGCTCACGGAGCGGGATCCCACCTGGATCAATCTCTTCGCCGGTTCGCCGCGGTTCCTCCCCGACGGCTCGTTCCTCTGGCTCACCGAACAGGCGGAACATGACGGGACGACGCTGCAACGGGTCAGCCCGGTGGGAGACCGCACGGACCTCGCTTCGAACGGGCTGGCCATCCAGAGCATTCTCGGCTTTGATCGCGCGACCAGCCGGGTAGTCCTTTCCGACGCCGCGCACAACCCTGGGACAGCGGTGGTGGCATGGAGCCTGGACCCATCGGTCCAGGGGCACGAGCGTCTCACCGAACCCGGGTGCTTCGGGGAGGGTGCGCAGGTCAGCGGCACTCTGGGTGAAGGCCTGGGCCTGTGGGTCCGTTCGGTTTCGCCGGCCCGCGGCGCGCCCCGCTGGGAAGTGATGAAGCAGGACACCGTCATCGGGACGATCTCCACCGCCGCGGAAGTGCCGCCCGTGTCACCAACGGTTGAGTTCGTTTCAGGCCTCACGGACCTCAAGATGCACGCCGCGATCATCCGACCCAAGGACTTTGATCCAACCAGGAAGTACGCCGTGCTCGACTTCGCGTACGCGGGCCCGCATTCCAACGTCGTACACGCCAACGAGCGCTCGTACCTCCTGCACCAGTGGTTCGCAGATCAAGGCTTCATCGTCGTCTGCGTGGACGGCCGGGGCACGCCCCGGCGCGGCCGAACCTGGGAACGGGCGATCCGCCACAACCTGATCGACGCCGCGCTGGAGGACCACTGCGCGGCCCTAGAGGCACTCTGCAGGATGTACCCGGAGATGGACCGCTCACGCATCGGTGTCAACGGCTGGTCCTTCGGCGGGTACTTTGCCGCGATGGCGGTCATGCGCCGTCCGGATGTGTACAAAGCGGGCGTCGCCGGCGCACCCGTCGTGGATTGGCGGGACTACGACACGCACTACACCGAGCGCTACATGGGCATGCCGGCCCCAGCGGACAAACTGACCGACGGTGTGGGCGGCAACGTCACGGGCTACGACGCCAGCAACGTGCTCACCTACGCCAAAGACCTTTCCGTGCCCTTCCTGCTCATCCACGGCACGGCGGACGACAACGTCTACTTCGTGCACTCCATGAAGCTCTGCGATGCGCTGGTCCGCGCCCGGAAGGACTTTGACTTCATGCCGCTGCCGGGCCAGACCCACGGCGTGAGCCGGCCCGAGTGGGTGGAAGCGGTGCAGTCTCGGATCGCCGGCTTCTTCCAGGAGCACTTGGCGGAGCCCTGACGGAGCCTTCGCGTGCACACTGGATATGGTGTGCCTTGTCGGCCCCGCCTATAACCCGCCGACAGGATGTGGGCGCTTATGGGGTTTGTGGTTGCAGCGCGGGGGCGTTTGGGGTACAACGTGCCTGCGGTCCGCTTTTCGGGCAAGTCCCGGCCCGGGGTGGTCGTTTGTCGTTTTTGGGTCTGGTGTGGGGTTCGGTGTGGGGTTCGTGTGCCCGAAGGGCATGGTTGTGTTCGGTGCTGGCAGTGCTTGTGAAGAGAGGATCAGCAGATGCGGAATGACGTGCTCCGGGCGTATGTAGTCGGGGGTGTTGCGGCCCTCACGATGGTGGCGGGCGGCGTGTCGGCCCAGATGGCCCACCACCACCACGTCCACGGTGATGAAGACCACGACGGCCTCCCCGGCTTTGACATCCGGGAGAGCATCGATGGCGTGCTCAGCGACCCGGCGACCGCCGCGCTCGCGGAGTGGCGGGGCACAGGCGCGTACAGCGCCAAGGTCGCCGCCTTCCGCCGGCTCCAGATGCAGGTGCCCGACCTCAAGTGCGACGATCACCCGGCCTTCGGCACGCCGCTGTTCCTTCGGTCCACGGTCGCGTTCCTGACGCCCGCCAGCAAGGCCCCGTACGCCGACATCCTCGCCGGATACCTCAACGCCAACGCGGACCTCTTCGGCTTTGACAGCAAGGCCCTCGCAGCCACGCGCGTCGTCCGCGACTATGACACCCACGGCATCATGCACCACCTCACCCACCAGCAGTTGGTGGACGGGCTTGACCTGTACGACGCCATCATGCGGAGCAACTTCACGGCCCGCGGCGAACTGATCAACGTGAGCTGCTCGTTTGTGCCGACGCCCGTCGGCGGCTGGAATGTCCCCGTACCCGTGCTGGACGCCGAGGCAGCGCTCCGCGCCGCCGCGGCCAGCGTGGGCAGCCCCATCGTGCACCCCGTCACCCCCGCCCCCGGCGAGGCCGTGGACGCGGGCGAGAAGACCGAATGGGCAGTGGGGGACGAGCTTGACCACTGGACGCCCACGACGACGCGCCGCGTGATGTTCGCGGTGTCGCGCGACGAGGTGCGCCCGGCGTTCCACGTCGTGATCCCAACCCGGGGCATCGGCCACACGTACGACGTCGTGATCGACGCGGTCGATGGCAAGGTGCTCTACCGGAACAACTGGCTGCGATGCCAGACGACCGAGCCCGTGACGTACCGCTTCTACGCGAGCGACAGCCCCGCGCCCTGGTCCCCGGGCCCCATGACAAACGTCACCACGCAGGCTCCGTTCGTGCCGAGAGTGCTCCTCACGGTCAACCCCTCGGATGTTTCCGCCTTCTCCCCCAACGGCTGGATCCCCGACGGCGGGACAACGACCATCGGCAACAATGTGAACGCGTACCTGGACCGGGACGCGACGACCAATACGCCCGATCCCAACGGCCGCCCCGTCTCCGCCTCGCGCGTCTTCGACGAAGCGATCGCCGTCGACGCCAGCAACTTCCCGACGGGCGCGCCCACCACGTACAGCATGGCCAGCGTGGTCAACGGCTTCTACCAGGCAAACCGGTACCACGACATCCTCTACGCCATGGGGTTCACGGAGGGCGCCGGCAACTTCCAGACCGACAACTTTGGCCTGGGCGGCGTCGGCAACGACCCCGTCCTGATGGAAATGCAGGACGGCAGCGGCACCAACAACGCCAACTTCGCGTTCAGCGCCACCGACGGCACCGGCGGTCGCTGCCAGATGTACATCTTCACAGGCCCCACGCCCGACCGCGACGGCGGCTTTGACCAGGACATCATCTACCACGAGCTCACGCACGGGACCAGCCAGCGCTGCCACGAGAGCACACTGCAGACGACGCAGGGCGGCGGCATGGGCGAGGGGTGGGGCGACTTCTACGGCATCTGCCTCAACGCCCAGCCCGGCGACGACTTCAATGGCCTCTACGCCACCGGCGGGCACACCACCAACCTGCTCTGGGCCGGCTACCAGACCAACTACTACTTCGGCATCCGCCGCTTCCCCTACTCCACGGACATGACCAAGTCGCCCCTCACGTACGGCGACATCGTCACCGTCAGCTACGACACCGCCATCCCCCGCAACACCAACATCTCAAACTCGGCTACCGCTGTCCACAACGTGGGCGAAATCTGGTGCCAGACGCTCCTCGAAGCCCGCGCCAACATCGGCATCGACGAGGGCTTCACCGCCAACCAGACCATCATGCAGCTCGTGCTCGACGGCATGAAGCTAGCCCCCAGCGCCCCCAGCTTCCTCACCGAGCGTGACGCCATCCTGCAGGCCGACCTCGTCCGCTACGGCGGTCAGCACCAGCTGCGCCTCTGGCAGGCGTTCGCGAAGCGAGGCATGGGTTCCTCGGCGGTCAGCCCCGGCACCTCGAACACCGGCGTGGTCGAGGCGTTTGACCTTCCCAACCGCGCCGACTTCACCTTCCCCGATGGCACGCCCACGCAGATCGCGCCCAACGTCGCCACCAGCTTCCGCGTGCACCTCACCCCCATCCTGCTGACCCTCACGCCCAACTCCGGGCAGATGTTCCTGTCGGTGGACGGCGCACCGTTCACGCCCATCACCATGACCCCGAGCGGCGCGGACGAGTACATCGCCACCATCCCACCCCAGACGTGCTTCGCCGGGCTCGAGTACTACTTCCAGGTGGGCACATCCATGGGCACGCAGGTGAACCCCGGCACGGCCCCGGCTGGCACCTACGCCGCCTCGGTCTTCACCGGAACCACCGAGATCCTCTACAACGACATGGAGACCGACGCGGGCTGGACCGTCGGCCCCAACACCGCGACGACGGGCATCTGGAACCGCATGGCGCCGCAGGCCACCGCCGCGCAGCCCGGCGCGGACACGACGCCCGCGCCCGGCGTCAACTGCTGGGTCACCAACGGCGTGGCCGGCGCATCCGTCGGCGCCAACGACGTGGACGGCGGGTATACCTACCTCAACAGCCCCACGTTCGACTGCTCCGGTGTCGGTGACGAGGTCATCGAGTTCCAGCGCTGGTACAGCAACGCAAGCACGGCCACCCCGCCCGCGACCTACGGCAACACCTGGCTCGTGCAGATTTCCAACAATAACGGCACGACGTGGAGCACCTTCGAGACGCTTCCCGCAGGCTCCGCGCACCAGCAGGGCTGGTTCCTGGTTTCCCGCAGCCTCTCCCAGCTCGGTATCGCCGGCACCAACCAGATGAAGCTCCGCTTCCGAGCCGAGGACGCCGTCGGCGCCTTCGTCGAGGCCGCGATCGATGACCTGCGCGTCTTCCGCTCGACCTGCGTCGGCGGGCCGGCGTGCGACGCCATCGACTTCAACGGCGATGGCCTCTTCCCGGACACGGCGGACATCGACGACTTCCTGTCCGTCTTCTCCGGCGGCCCGTGCAGCAGCGGCACCTGCGGTGACATCGACTTCAACAACGACGGCCTCTTCCCGGACACGCTGGACATCGACAGCCTGCTCTCGGTCTTCAGCGGCGGCCCCTGCCTGTAAAACGCATCCCCACGCGTCTCCAGAACCCAGGGACCGCAGCCCCTGGGTTCTTTTCATTCCTACGCTCCGCACCTATGCGCTACGCGATGATCATGGCCGGCGGGGCCGGCACACGGCTCTGGCCGATGAGCCGCAAGGGGCAGCCCAAGCAGCTCCTGCGGTTCATCAGGCGCGAGGGTGACAAGAAGCCCCGCGCCCTGCTCGAACTCGCCGATGCGCGCCTCGACAAGCTCATCGACCAGGAGTGCAGGTACATCTGCACCGCCGAGCAGTACCGCACCAGTGTGCGCGACCTCCTGCCCTCCTACGACGACGACCACGTGCTGGGCGAGCCCGCCGCGCGAGACACGGTCAACGCCGTCGGCTTCGCCGCGGCCATCCTCGCCAAGGAAGACAAGGACGCCGTCTTCGCCGTGCTCACGGCCGACCACGTCATCGAGCCGATCGACGCTTTCCAGGAACGCATGGACCTGGGCTTCCGCCTCGTGGAGAACGATGCGAGCCGGTTTGTGACGTTTTCCATCAAGCCGACGTACGCGGCCACGGGCTTCGGCTACGTGGAACGCGGCACGCCCGTGCGGGACTCAAAGGACGGCAAGCGCCCCGGCGTCGACGGCGTGAAAGAACACGCGTACCACGTCGCGCGGTTCGTCGAGAAGCCCGACAAGGCCCGCGCGGAGGTCTATGTCGCGAGCGGCGACTTCGCGTGGAACAGCGGCATGTTCGTGTGGAAAGCGGCGACCTTCCTGGAAGCGCTCGCGAAGTTCGAGCCCGAGAGCTACGAGGGGCTCATGACGATCCAGAAGGCCTGGGGCGGCAAGAAGTTCAAGAGCGTGCTCGCCGAGGTCTACCCCAACCTGCCCAAGATCAGCGTGGACTATGCCGTGCTCGAGCCCGCGGCCAAAGAAGCCCTGCACGCGCAGCGCACGGGCAAGAAGGGCACGCAGTTCCAGGTCTGCACGGTGCAGATGGACGTGCAGTGGCTGGACGTGGGCAGTTGGCCCAGCTTCGGCGAGACGGTGGGGGCCGACAAGCAGGGCAACCGCAGCGCGGGCGAGGGGCACGTGACGATCCACGCCTGCCGCAACACGCTCGGCGTCGCGAGCAAGGGCCACACGCTGGCGCTGCTGGGGCTGGACGACGTCATCGTCGTGCAGACCGAGGACGCGACACTGGTCATGCCCCGCAGCCGCGCGGAAGAGCTCAAGCAGTTGCACGGGCTGCTGGGTGAAGACCTGCGGTAAGCAGGGTGGACCTGCGCAGAGCACCGGATGCACCACGCGCACATCAACGACGACCGGCGTGGCGGAAGGGGCCTTTCGGGCTCGCTCTCCGCCGCGTGGCCGCACCTGCGAAGAGGGTTGGTGGTGAGCGTCGTGCTCGGCATGGTGTGCACCGTTGGGTGCAGCCTCGGCGCGGGCGTGCTGCTGGCAGTGAGCGGCGTCCGCGGTCGGATCCCCACGAGCAAGTACAGGTGCATGTCCAGCACCGCGCGCGTGGACATCACCGTCTTCGACCGCGTCGGCTTGCGCGTCATCGATGGGCACGCGTCCTCCCAAACGCCGGAGACCTCCACCGGCACAGTGGACCCACTCACCGGCGAAGCGATCACGATGCCGAACAGCACACCGCCGCTGCTCGCCGCGCCGGTCGGGGCGAACGCCGGGTGGTACGTGCCGGACTGCACCACCGACCTGCGGCCGTGGAAGAACGTGTTCGAGGCCCGGTCGGCGGCGGTGGGCGGCACCTTCACGTGCTACGCGGCGGGCTTCCCGCTGCGGTGCATGCAGGCCGTGGAGTTTCCCGACGACACGCCCGCGCCCGCGAGCGTGGGGCTGGTGCGGCTCGATGCACGGTCAGAACGCGTCGTGTGCCTCCAGCCCCGCTGGCGGGAACTGTGGCTGAACGTGCTGGCGTGGACCGCGGCGTGGATGCTGGTGGTGGGCGTGGCGCCTGCCGTGCGGGCGGTGTCCCGCCATCGTGCGGGGCGGTGTCCACGGTGCGGGTACGACCTGCTGGGCGCATCCGCGCCCGGCTGCCCGGAGTGCGGGTGGAACAGGGACCGCAACGGTTCGACGCCAGCCGCGTAGAACCCCGCGCGGAAGCCCGGAAGAGGTGTGTGGCGTGCCAGCGAAGACGAGCACAGCGAAGCGTCGAAACCGTGGGGGCGAGTGGTGGTGGCGCGTCTGGGCGCTGCTGCCGTGGGCGGTGGGGCTGGGTGTGACGACCAGCGTGGTGTGCTCGGCCATTGCGTACGCGGTCACGGCGGAGGACTGGTTCGTCAATACGGACGGTGAGCGCGGTTCCATCGAGGGGGATGCGCTCAGAGCCGTCGAGTTCCGGAGGCTCGGCAGGACCTTTGTGCACGTGACGATCGACGCGGCAGATGCACCGGCGCTGCGGTCGTCCGCGCTCGCGAGCCAGGTGACGGGGCCATTGCTGCCGTTCCGGGAAGCCATTCTCGATGATCGCACGCAGGGCATCGGTGCAACCACCGTGTACTGCTTCGCCACCGGCTTCCCGATGCGCTGCTTCCAGGGCGCGGACTTTCCAGACGCCTGGCCCGAGCCCGCGAGCGTCGGGCTGTGGAAGCTCGGTGAACTCGGCGAGCGCGTGATCTGCTACCAGCCGCGGTGGCTGGGGCTCTCGGTTAACACAGCGTTCTGGGGCGCGATGTGGCTGGGTGTGCTCGCGGTGCCCGCCGCGATGCGCGGGTCACGCCGGCGCGCGAAGGGGCTGTGCCCCGTCTGCGCCTACGACCTCAAGGGCGAACTGAACAATGGCTGCCCCGAGTGCGGCTGGAACCGCGACGATGTGCGCCCGCCGGTGCTTACCGCTGCACCAGCGTCACCCGGAACTCCTTGATCGCCTGGCCGCGGCGCACTTCGAGCAGCACCTCGTTGCCGGCAACGTACGTGCCTAGCACGCGGACGAGTTCTGCCAGGTCCCGCGTCGGCTTGCCATCGATGGAGAGCAGCGTGTCCCCCGGGCGCACGCCGGGCGCTGAGTGGTGCGACTTGCCCCGCGGGCCCGGTACCACGCGCGACACGACCGGCCCTTCTCCCAGCCCGGCTTCAACTTCAACGCCCAGGCTCGCCATGCCCGGCTCGATGGATTCCGCGACCGGCGACAGTGTCCGCAGCCACACGCGGATGTCCTTGTCGATCTGCGTGCCCGGCTTGCCCAGCACCTGCTCCATCGCGCGCACGCCGCTCTCGTCCGCCCGCAGCCCATGCTCAAGGTCCGTGGTATAGGTGCGCCACCAGTCGGCGAGCTTGTGCTGTGACGCCAGGAACATGAACACGTTGCGTGACGCGGCGTAATTGCCCAGCGGGCGCTGCGACGAGAACTTCAGCTGGTCCATCGCGCCCAGCTGCGCCAGCGTGGGCAGTGCCCCGGCGCGCTCCATGCGCTGCGCGATGTTCGTGCGCCACGACGGGATCGGCCGCGGCGCGGCGGGCGCGGGCGGAAACTCCATGTCCTCCACGATGCTCGCGAGCCCCTCCATGATCCAGATGGGGTGCTGCTGTCCCAGGCGTTCCAACTCCCGGAACTGGAGCACATGGAAGAACTCATGGCGCAGCGTGGCGCCAAGGTCGATCGCCACCAGCCGCTTGCGCGAGTGCTCGTACGTCCCACCGATCTGGTTGAACGAGCCCCGAGCATTGGCGCCATAGGTCGCAGTGGCCCACTTCTCGAAGCCTTTGCGGTTCGGGAGGACGATGACGACCCAGGGTTCTTCTTCGGCACCGGCCTCAGCTGGCCCAAAGACGCTGCGGGCCAGCCGCTGCACCGCGTGCATCTCCTCCCGCGCCCGCGAGACGAGCGACGCGTCCGCCGCGGACAGGAGAATCACGCGAAGCTCTTCATCACGCTCCTCGCGCAGGGTGTCGCCAAACTCCTCCTTGCACTGATTCAGCACCCGCTCGCTCGCCGCCGCCACAACCTCGGGCCAGCGGTCGCGGATACGCACAAAGCCGTCCATGTCACGCAGGGCGCGGAACGCGGGCTCGCGCAGGATGCGGGCACGGTCCGTGAACCCGCGATCCACCGCGCTCGTCAGCGCGTTGATCGCAAGGTCGTTCTCGCCCAGGTTGCTCCGCGCCAGCGCAAGGTTGTACCAGCACGCGCCGTTCTCCGGCTGCAGCGCGATCTGCCGCTCCAGAAATCCCGCCGCGGCCGCAAAGTCCCGTTCCGCGAACGCCGCGCCGGCCTGGTTGCCGAGCTTCAGGAAGTCCTGGGGTTTGTCGCGGAAGGCGGACGGCGCGGCTTCCGCCGGCGGTGGGGGAGTGGCAGCCGGCGCGGACTGCTGCGCGGCGGCGCAGCCTGCCGCGAGCAGCAGCGCCGCACATGCTGACTTCATCTGTGGCACCACGCGATGGGTTCCTTCGTGTGTTCCTGCGGTGTTCCGGCGCCCATCTATTCGCCCGGGCGGCGGGCAGGTTTCGCAAGCAGTTGCTTGAGGGCCGCGGGGTACGCCTGCTTCTCAACCTCAAAGACCCGCGCTGCGAGCGTGCCCGGCGTGTCGTTGGGCAGCACCGGGCACGTCATCTGCAGGATGATCGGACCCGTGTCGTACTTGCCATCGCAGAAGTGGACCGTGCACCCGGACTGGGCTTCGCCCGCGGCGATCACCGCCTCGTGCACATGGTGCCCGTGCATCCCCTTGCCGCCGAACTTGGGCAGGAGCGCCGGGTGGATGTTGATGACGCGGCCCTCGTACGACGCCGGGATGCGGACCAGCTTGAGGTACCCCGCGAGCACCACCCAGTCGATGTGGTGCTCCTTCAGCGTCCGTTCCAGCACCTCGGCGGCGATGGTGCCCGGCATGACAACGACCTGCAACCCGCGGTCGCGGCAGCGCTGCACGCCCGCGGCATCGGGATCGCTGGAAATCACAAGCGCCACGTGCGCATCCAGATCGCCGCGCTCGATGTGGTCGAGGATGTTGAGGGCCGTGCGCCCACCGCCGGAGATCATGAAGCAGAGGCGGGGAGGCAAGGATGGAACGAGAGGAGTTAACCGCTGGATGAGGTCAGGCACATGGACGGTGGCCACGGAGTAGATCTTGCCGGGGATGATCGCGCCGTACTCGTGTGCAAGGATGTGGCGCTGAGCCTCGATGGCGTGCCAGATAACTTCAGGATGGGCGTGCTTGAACTCGCGAGAGACGCCGCGTGAAGCTTCGCCGATGACTTCAATGGCGCGTTCGATGGCGAGGCGCGTCCTTTCGTCGTCGCAGAACTGCTCGAACGTGACGCCGTGCACAAGCCGCTGGGCCGTGTGCGCATACTGAAGCATGTCGAGCAAGTGCGCAGCGTCGCGCTGCTCAGGCCGCATACAACACCTTGTGCGCGCCGGGTGCGAAGATGGTGCGCCGGCGCAGCGGGTTGCGGATGGCGACGGCTTCGACAAGATCGACTTTCCGCCCGAACATGGCTTCGAGTTGCCCGGTCATCGCGGGCCAATCCCAGTAGGACCACGGGGCCTTGTCCTCGAACACGACAAAGACGTCCACATCGCTCTCGGGACGCAGGTCGCCACGGACCGCAGAGCCGAAGATGGCAAGCCGACGGATCATCCACCGCTCGCAGAACGCGCGGATCGCGGTGTCGTCGGGCATGGTGAATGGCGGGGGATTTGCCACGGAAAATGATAGTCGCGCAAGACGCTACAACGCAATGAGCGCTGGCACATCCAACTCCCGCGTATACATCTCAATCCCCCCATCCTTCCCCCGCGGCCAGTCCTTCTCCGGACGGTCCCAGTACAACTCCAGCCCGTTCCCGTCGGGGTCGCGCAGGTAGATCGCCTCGCTCACGCCGTGGTCGGCCGCGCCGTCGAGCGCCACGCCCGCGGCCATCACCCGTCGCACCGCGTCCGCCAGCGTCTCACGCGTGGGGTACAGGATCGCCGCGTGAAAGAGCCCCGTCGCCCCCCGCGCGGGCGGCTGGCCGCCCTTGCTCATCCACGTGTTGAGCCCGATGTGATGGTGATACCCGCCCGCGCTGACAAACGCCGCCTGCGACCCCATGCGTTGCATGAGTTGGAACCCCAGCACGCCGCAGTAGAACGCGAGCGAGCGCTCCAGGTCCGCGACCTTGAGGTGCACGTGCCCGATGCGGACGCCGGGGTGGATGGGAGTGGTCATGCAGAGGTCTTCGATGCCGGAAGTCGCGATTGGAATGCAGATCGCGGAGGGGCAGAGAAGAGCGGAGGAGCGCAGAGCCGACCAACCTTTATGCCTTGATGCCGCGTCCCTCGATGCCTAGTTCTACCTCTCCCTCCGCGTTCCTCCGCCCCTCTCCGATCCTCCGCGATCGCCTTCACACCGTCGCCGCCGTCGCGAACGGGATCGGCGTTCCCTTCGCGTCCACGCTCACCATCACCATCGTCGCGCTCGTCACCGCCACGCACTCGCCAGTCGTGAACCGCTCAGCCTCCACCTCCACCTGCACCGTCACGCTCTTGGTGCCGGTCTTCACCGTGTGCGTGTAGAAGTTCACCACGTCGCCCACGTGCACTGGGCTCTTGAACTCCACCCGGTCCAGCGCCGCCGTCACCCACCGGTGCGCCCCGTGCCGCCGCGCCTCGATGAACCCCGCCTGATCGACATACGACAGGATCACCCCGCCGAAGATCGTCCCATAGTGATTGGTATCACGCGGCAGCGTGGCGACACGGAGGGACAAGGATCGGCCTGGAGCGGGGCTCGGCATGCCGCAGGATACGTGCGGCCGGCCGACCTCTTCGCGCCCGCCTCACGCCGCCTCCAGCGGGTCCTTGTCCCGCGTGCTCACCGCAAACACCACGCCCGCCATCTTCTCCCGCAGCCGCTCCGCCAGCCGCGGCAGGTAGCCACGCTCCGTGTTCGTGTGCCCGCCCAGCACGATGCTCATCCCGGCATGCACCGCGCCCATGATCTCGTGGTGCTTCATCTCGCCCGTCACAAAGACCTCGCACCCCTCATCGCGCGCGGTCCTCGACAACTCACTCCCCGACCCCGGCACCACGCCCACGCGCGTCACCACGCGGTTCGGGTCATCGGGCCACGCCAAGGAATACCGCGTCCGGTCGCGCCGGATGTGCGTCTTGAGCCGCTGCGCCAGTTCCAGCACCGTCACCGGCTTGTCCAGCACCAGCCTCCGCCCCGCGCCGGCGTTGCGGATCGGCTGCGGCTTCAGTTCATACACATCAATCGCCGGTTCCTCGTACGGGTGGAACCGCCGCAGCGTCTCGATCGCCAGCGCCACGCTCGCCTTGCTGCACACCATCTCCAGCCGGCATTCGCGCACATGCTCCAACTGCCCCGCCTGCCCCACGGCCGGCGTGCTCGCGTCATTCCCAAGAAACGTCCCCTCACCCTCCGCCGAGAACGAGCACACCTGGTAGTTCCCGATGATCCCCGCACCCGCCGTCGCCAGCGCTGCACGCACCTGGTCCACCTCCCTGGACTGCACAAACGTCACGATCTTGCACTGCTGGCTCACCGGCTGCTGCGGGTGCGGCGTCAGCGCCCGCACATCGCCGTTGATCTTCCCCGGAGTGCCGGAGCCCGAGATCCCCTCGCACAGCCAATCACACACGCCGCCGGGAATCGCGTCCAGCGCCGTGTGCGGCGAGTAGATCGCGATGTGGTGCTCCACCGCCCGCAGAATGATCCGCTGCCGCGGCGTCGCATCCGTGATGCGCGCAAGCGGCTCAAAGATCGGCGGGTGGTACGCGATGATCGCCGATGCCTGCATCGCGATCGCTTCCGCCATCACCGCCTCCGTCAGGTCGATGGTCAGCAGCACCGGCCCACCCAGCGTCCGCGTCGCGTCGCCCGCGAGCAGCCCCACCTTGTCCCACGCCTCCGCGTAGGAGAGCGGCGCGATGGACTGCATGGTCGTGGAAAGATCGCGGACGGTGTGCGTGGCCATGCACGATTGTTGTGGCCCTCGGCCCCACCCGCCGTGAACTCATGCCGAAATGCCCCGCGTCCGCATCAATCCACCGCACCAGCCCCAATACCATGTCGCTACGCCAGCCATCTGGCCCATCCTCCCCCCTTTTCCTCCGCCCACGCTGCCCTTCATGCCCAACTCCATCACCATCCCTGCCCCGGCCAAACTCAACCTCCTCCTCTCCGTTGGCGCGCCCGAGCCCGCCGATGCTCCCAAGCCAGGCTGGCACCGCATCCTCTCCTGGTTCACCTGCATTGACCTCGCCGACGACATCACCCTCGAGCGCCTCGCCACCGGCCCGAGCCGCTACGAAGTGGTCTGGGCCGCCGATGCCCCGCGCACCGAAACCGTGGACTGGCCACTCGATCATGACCTCGCCGTCCGCGCCCACAAAGCCCTCGAGGCCCACACCAAGCGCACACTCCCCGTCTCCCTCCGCGTCACCAAGCGCATCCCCACCGGCGCGGGCCTGGGCGGCGGCTCCAGCGACGCCGCGGCGGTCCTCAAAGGCGTCAACGACCTCTACGAACTCGGCCTCGCAGCCTTCGAGCTCCGCGACCTCGCCGCGACGCTCGGCAGCGACGTCCCGTTTTTCATCGACGATGCACCCGGCACGCCCCCGCCCGCCGTTGTCAGCGGTTTCGGCGAAGAGGTCGAGCGCTCCGACGCCGTCCCGGGAGAGGTCGTCCTCGTCATCCCGCCCTTCAAGTGCCCCACGCCCGCCGTCTACGCCGCGTTCGACGCGCTCCTCGCCGAGGAGCAGCAGGCCGACGAGCACCGCCGCATGCTCAACGACTTCAAGGGCCCCGCCAAGCAGTGGGGGCCGCGCGAACTCCTCGTCCGCGGCCGCATCGAACGCATCCTCGCCGCGGGCACGCTCGACGGCAACCTCCTCTTCAACGACCTTGCCAAGCCCGCCTTCCAGGTCGAGCCGCGCCTGGGCGAACTCTCCCGCTCCCTGTCCAAGGTCACGCGCCTCGACGCCCACCTCACGGGCTCGGGCAGTTGCCTCTTCCTCGCGCTGCCACCGGGCCGCGAAGACTGGGTGATGGAACGCGTCCAACGCGTCGCCGAAGGCTGCGCCCTTCTGCGTGTCAGTCTCGCCTGATATCCCGCCAAATTCCTGCCTTTCTCCTCCCACTCCGTCTCTTCGTCTCTCCGTCTCTCCGTCTCTTTCCCCCCATATTCTGCCCCATGCCCCCTCCCACCAAACCCTTCATCGGCATTGATCTCGGCGGCACCAACATGCAGGTCGGCGTCGTCGTGCCGAGCGGTGACACCTTCAAGGTTACCGGCCAGGCCAAGCGCAAGACCAAGGCCGAGGACGGCGCCGACGCCGTGATCGACCGCATCGCCGAGGGCATCAACGAGGCGTGCATGGCCGCGGGCATCCTGCCGGCGTCCATCGGCGGCATCGGCATCGGCGCCCCGGGTGTCATCGAGCCCACCAGGGGCATCGTCGTCGAGGCCGTGAACCTCCGCTGGAACGACGTCCCCCTCGCCGAGGCCCTCAGCAAGAAGATGCGGACCCGCGTCGTCGTGGACAACGACGTCAACGTCGCCGTCTGGGGAGAGCACCGCCTGGGCAGCGGCAAGAACTCGCCCAACATGATGGGCGTCTGGATCGGCACCGGCGTCGGCGGCGGGCTGGTCCTGAACGGCCGCCTCCACTACGGCCACTTCCTGAGCGCGGGCGAGATCGGCCACAGCATCCTCTTCCCCGGCCACCCGCTCGGCTCGCGCACCCTCGAGAACAACGCCAGCCGCACCAACGTCAGCAACCGCATCATCAAGCTCATCGTGAGCAACTACAAGAGCAAGCTCACCAGCGAACTGGGCGACGACCCCGACAAGTGGAGCAAAGAGGTCAAGAGCAAGCTCATCGCCCAGCACTACAGGGGCGGCGAACGCGAGGACAACCTCGTCGTCCGCGTCGTCGATGACGCCGCCGAAATGGTCGGCGTCGCGGTCGCCAACTGCGTCACGATCCTGAGCCTGGAGCGCGTCGTCCTCGGCGGCGGCCTCACCGAAGCCTGCGGCAAACCCTTCGTCGAACGCGTCGCCAAAGCCGCCCGCGACGTCATCTACCCCAAGTCCGCCGCGCAAGGCGTGGACATCTGCGCGAGCAAGCTCGAAGACCAGGCGGGGATCCTTGGCGCGGCGATGCTGGCGATGGAGAGGAAGTAGCAGGCACTGGGCATCAGGCATCAGAGGAGCCCCGAGACTCGCCGTCGCTAGCGGAAGGGGTGCATGCGGTGACCGTAGAAGAAGTCATGTGGATCGCGTTCGGCGCCGTCATCGTCATAGGACTTGTTGTGGGCAGTGTCGTGGCGTTCGTTCGAGGGCGCCGGGATGCCCGGCGCGCGGACGAGGGTCGCTGGGCCTCATGGCGTGATGAGCCGAAGTCGCTGGAGTTGAAGAACGACAACGGTGGACCCATCGGCGGTGGCGGGCTGTAAAGAAGCACGAAAAGTGCTATCGAGGTCTTGCTCTAAAGTTGGAATCTCCATCATCCATGAGATTACACCCGACGATGCGGAGGGCGGTGAAGCGGGTTGGGCCGGTGTTTTGCATCGCGATAGTTCTGGCGTGGGGATTCAGCGCCGTCGTTAGAACTCGCATCGGGCTGGGTTGGGGCTGGGAGGTGTCTCTCGACTGTGGACAGGCCGCGGTGACAAGTTTCATCCCCAACCACCGGTGGCGTTCGCCCCGAGGGATCACAATGACACAGCACTCGCCAGAGCTCCACTGGTGGTTTGACTACCACGAACCACCACTTGCCGGCACGCTTCGCATCCCGATGTGGTTTGTGCTTTCGTTGGCGATCGTGGGAACGGTTGTTGCATGGCGGCTCGACGACCGTGCGCGACGGCGGACGGATGTGTGTGCCACGTGCGGGTACAACCGGGCGGGGTTGGCCGCAGGATCGCGGTGCCCCGAGTGTGGCGTGGGGGGTCAAGGTGCCGCAATCGCCGGGGAAGCCTAAGCGATGCCCCAAGGTGGGTCAGTCAACGCAGCACCCCGGACGGATCAATTGCCGGTGTTCGGACCCTCGGCCCCCGGTCCTTCGCGAACTTCTCTCATAGCCCCGACGGTCACGCCAAACACCGCGACGACACCAATCACCATCGTTCCACCGATGACCCACGCTGAACGATCGCCGAAGTAGGCCACCGATCGCTCCTCGGCTTCCACAACGGCAATGTTCCCTCTCTCGATGTCGGACGCAAACGCGCCCACCGCCGCGCTCCACCAACTCGCATGCCAGAAAATGACACCCGCGGCAGTCAGGTTCACGATCGACATGCCGAGAATCGCCCACCTGTACCTCAGTTTCATGCTGCAAGATATGGCGGGGCGGGTGGCTGAAATGTCTCTCTCCCGTACAGCCCGGTGCCACAGGGTCCGCTGCGGCTTTGGGCAGCGGTCCCTGTGGAGAGGTGTGGTGAGTGGTCACAGTTGGCTGCCCGGCACCACAGGCACCGTCGGCCAGAGCTCCGACGGAGCCTGTGGCACGAAGACCGTGCTGTTCCGCCGTCACGGGCCGGAGGGGAGGAACGGTGGGTCGCGGAGGTGTGGGGAGGGAGCGGGCGGTGGGGTGTGGAGGTGAAAGGGTGAGGGGATGGGAAGGTGAGCAGGTGAAGAGGTGTGGAGGTGAGCAGCTGACGGGGGCGGCGCGGGCTGTGAGTTGTCGGGGGTGTTGGGGATGTCGGGGGAGACCGGCGCGTCGGGTGGAGTGGAGAGGACCTCGGGTTGGTCGCCTTCGAGTTGGGCGATGAGCGCGAGAAGTTCGGCGTCGGTGGGTGTGGGGCGGGAGGACTGTGGTGTGGTTGGTTGAGTGAGTCGTGAGGGGGCGCGGTTGGTGTGATTGGGTGAGGAAGGTGGGTCAACGGGCCGGAGGCCCGTTGGACGTGGCATGGGCTGGAAGCCCATGCTACTGGTGCCGCGGGTGTTAGCGATGCGGAGGATGAGGGTGCATGCGCGGCGGGCGCGTTCGTGGTGGGCGTCGGTCGCGGTGTTGGCTTTGATATGCGCTTCGTGGTCGTCCAGGCTGTGTCGGAGCGTGCGGAGGACGCGTGGGAGAAGGGCGGTCGCGGCGAGGCGGGCGCGGGTCGTGCAGGCGGCCGCGGCGGCGGTGAGGATGGGGGCGGACTCGTCGTTGCTCGCGCCCCCGATGAGGAGGGTGAGGCGCTCGAGGGAGACGCCGAGTTGGTCGGCGATTTCGCGGAGGGAGAGGTCTGGGGATGTGAGCAGGTCGATCAGCCGCGAGGGGTCGATCGGGGAAGCGATGGGGGTTGTGGTGGTTGCGGCGACCATGGGCTGGTACGGATAATGTACGGCATAGAGGCGGACCCGTCAATGGATTTGTGCGGTTTTTGTTTGGAAAATTGTAAGTCGTGATTTCACAGGGATTAGGTGTGGGATTGGGGGAAAAGGCGGATCGCGGAGGGGGGGAGAGGGGCGGAGGGACGCGGAGGAGGAGCGGGGTGGGG
>DATAKA010000038.1:0-7835 GCA_036261855.1 Phycisphaerales bacterium
TGACCGAGGGGAAGAGCCTGCTGAAGTACTACGACGATGGGCTGGAGGGGTATACGTACCTCGAGGGGTGAGTCTGATGGGCGCATCAGCACAGACCTGCGTGTGAGAATCGCGCGACGAAGGTGCTCGGGCTGGCGCCCGAGCCTCCTTCATACAGAGCAGCGCAGCGTGGTGGCGTACCTCAGGGCGCACGACACGCCGTGCCCCACGTGCGAGTACCAGTTGCAGGGCCTGACGCGTGCCCAGTGCCCGGAATGCGGCACGGTGCTGGGGCGCGAGAACCTGCCGCAGGCGTTTGGGTGAAGCGCGGAGCGGGGCTCAGGGCGGCGGGAGTGGTGCGCCGGCGTCGTCGGTGCTTGCCTTGATGATCGCCTCGAACTGAGGTTTGGGGTATGTGACGATGCTGCCGTCCAGGTACAGGATGTTGTACGTGCTGCGCTGCATGAGGGATGACCGCTCGTACATCACGATGGTCTTGGTGGGGTCGCGTCCGTCTCCGGGGGCGATGGGAGTGCGGTGGATGTAGACGTACCCGATTGCGCCGGAGCCGCGGGGGAGGCTGGGGTGCTCGAGGCGTGCAGCGGGCAGGTACTTGGCGTTGATCAATGCCGTATCCCACGAGACAGTCGGCGGCACATCGTTGTACTGCAGCGCATAGGCGTAGAGTGTCGAGTTGATCGCCGACAACTGAGCCAAGGCAAGCTTCTCTTTCATGCGCTCGCCCGTCCCTTGGAGTTGCTTCGCCACCATCAGCAGTACGAGTATCACCGGGACCGCGATGCACAGCGCCAGGAACATCAGGGCGCTCATAACGATGAGCTTGCGCGTGCTCATGCCTCGACGGCGTGGGATGTTGTGAGTATGGCTTGCGTGTTCGATCACAGGAAAGGGGTGCGTGAGGGGTGTTATGTGCGATTGCGGGTCATTGTGAGGTCAGGTATATTGTCTGCCGCATGCCTCCCAGTGATCAGCCGGAAAAGCAGAGTTCGAAGAAGCCAGTGCCGGACAAGGAATTCATCCCGCTTGCCGAGCCGGATGGAGCGCAGCGGCCACGGCCCAAGGCGCCGAGGCCTGTGACGGCGCAGGGTGCGGGTGCCGCGGCGGGCGGGCCGGCTTCGAAGCCAGCTTCGAGGCCGGTTGCCGGGCCAATCGCCACGTCTGCTGCGCAGCCGGCGGCGAAGCAGGCATCTGCGCGGCATGTGAGTTCGGCCGTGGATGTGGAGGACGCGCCCGGCGAGGGTGGCGCGCCCTGGTTCCATCAGCATGTGGTGTGGGGCGTGGTGGCGGGGGCGGGCGCGATCGCGTTGGCGGGCGTGCTGCTGGGGTCATTGCCGATCAAGATCGCGGCGGTGGTGCTGGCGCTCACGATCCTGCAGGGGTTGTGGCGCGGGTGCGCGGAGATCATCGGGTTTGTGGTCGGGATGGCGGTGGCGGCGCTGGTCGCGCCGTCGCTGGGGCGCGGGCTGGAGGGTGTCGTGGCGTCGGTGCTGGGGACGGCGGGGATCGTGAACCGGGTTATGAGCGTGGTGCTGGTGGCGCTCGTGATCACGGCGGTGATCGGCGTGGCGGGGAGCGTGATCGCGAAGCGGTACCTCAAGAAGCGGCCGGGGCTGCGGGCGTACGACAAGTATGCCGGCGCGGGGTTGGGCCTGGTGGAAGGGTGCCTGGTGGCGCTGCTGGTGCTTTGGGTGCCGGTAGCGCTGCGACCGGTGGCGGAGATTGCGATGGCCAACGACCGCGAGATGGAGGAGTGGGCAGCGCGCGGCGGGGAGCCCGCAGCGCCGACCGCGCCGTCGTGGGCGGGCGAACTGCTTGAGTTTGCTGACAGCACCAAGTCCAGTTTCGTGGGCGGGCTGGTGGAATCGACGAATCCCCTGCCGGACTCGCGGCTGCTGAGTTTGGCGAGCGACTTCTCGGCGATCTCGCGCGATGAGGAGGCGATGGGCGAGCTGCTCCAGAGCGAACCGATCCAGCGGATGGAGAACCTGCCGAGCGTGCAGCACGCGATCGAGACGATCAAGGGCGACCCGGAGTTGTCGGGGTTGGTGGGCGAGGGGGGCGTGACGCCGGAGTCGATCATGGCGTTCTTCAGCAGCGACACGATGCTGAAGGTGCTGGACGAGACGACGATCGTGGAGGACTCGGCGCCGCTGGTGACGGACCTGGAGCGGGTGATTCGGGAAGTGAAGCAGAGAATGGACCAAAGGAAGAGCGGTGGGGGGTGAGGGGGCGGGATCGCGGAGGGGCGGAGTGGGAGCGGAGCGACGCGGAGGTAAAGAGGTGAAGAGGTGATATTGTGGGGGTTGGGGGTGGGGTGTGCGCGGGCTGAAGCCCGCGGCTCTGAGGGTGGGGTTGAGCGCGGTGTGAGGGAGTGACTTCATGGTGTATTCGCCGGTGAACATCGGGGCGGAGCGGCAGGCGGAGCACGTGCGGTGGCTTTTGGAGTTGACGGCGCTGCCGAGCGCGGCGGGGCGCGAGGGGGCGGTGGTGGCGTGGGTGGACGCGTGGCTTGCAGCGCGGCCGGACCTTGTGTGCACGAAGGACCGCGCTGGGAACCTGCAGATCGCGTTCCGCAGTCCGGCGAAGGAGGCGGTGGCGGGGCCGCCGGTGTACTTCACGGCGCACATGGACCACCCGGCGTTTGTCGTGGAGCGCGTCATTGCGCCCAGCGTCGTGCAGGTGTCGTTCCGCGGCGGGGTCATGGACGAGTACTTCGTGGACGCGGGCGTGGTGCTGCACACGAAGGACGGGGCGCAGAAGGGGCGGCTGACGGGGAGTATCGAGGACGTGCCCGGGCCGTTCAAGCACTACCTGCTGGAGTGCGAGCGGCGCGTGCAGGCGGAGTTGGGCGATGTCGCGGTGTGGGACGTGGGTGCGCCGGAAGTGGTGGATGGGCTGCTGCACACGCTGGCGTGCGATGACCTGTCTGCGCTGGCCGCGGCGGTGGCGGCGATGGACGTGCTGCGCGAGGGGCCCCGGCACGACGTGCGGCTGCTGCTGACGCGGGCGGAGGAGGTGGGGTTCATCGGCGCGATCGCGGCGGCGAAGGACGGGACGATGGAGAAGGGGTCGCGGGTGATCGCGCTGGAGAACTCGCGGAGCTTCGCGGAGAGCCCGATCGGGGGCGGGCCGATCGTGCGCGTGGGGGACCGGATGAGCGTCTTCAGCCCCGCGCTGACGGACGCGGTGGCGAAGCGCGCGGAGGAGATCGCGGGGGGCGCGGCGACGGTGACGGCGGGCCAGAAGGCGAGCGAGCTCTCCAAGTGGCGTTGGCAGCGGAAGCTGATGGCGGGCGGGGCGTGCGAGGCGAGTGTGTACTGCGCGCTGGGGTACGAGTGCACCTGCGTGTGCCTGCCGCTAGGGAACTACCACAACATGGCGGACCTGGACGCGGTGCAGGCGGGGACGAACACCAAGCAACCGCGGGTGGCGCGGGAGATCAACAGCGTGAGCGACTTCCACGGGCTGGTGGACCTGCTGGTCGCGTGCGGGCGGAAGCTGCCGCAGGGCGGGGCGCTGACGGACCGGTTTGACAAGTTGTGGAGTGAGAGGAAGTTTGTGCTGTGAGGTGGCACCGGGCTTCGGCCCGGTGGGTCGCTGTGGGGGCGGGCATCGTGGTGCTGTGCGTCTGTTGCGCGAATACCGGGTGGAAGCCCGGTGCCATGGTTGAGGCAGCGGCTGGCCCCGGGTGCTCGAAGTGGCTTACGGGAACATCGGTTCGTCGGTGGTTCCCTGCGACCGAAACCACCAAGCGCGGTACGTGGAGTACCCCACAATGTCGAAGAACAACGAGGTCAGCAGCAGCGACATTCCGATGGTGTCCTTTGTCTGAGTAGACCGCCATCCGCCTGCTGGCGGGTTCGTTGCGAGCAATACAAGCGGTGCCCAGGCGAAAATCGCAACGCCCATGCACGACACGACAAGGAGCACCTTGCGCCAAGTGGGTGGGAGCGTTGCCACGATCCACGGTTCGCCCGAGTACGTTCCGTGCACGGACCAGCGCATCAGTACTTGGAGCAACCCAAGAACACTGCCCACCAGAACGGCCACGGAGCCAACCCGTAGGTGCTTTGCGGCACTGTTGCCGACCAGTACGACTGCGAACAGCGCCAGTAGCAACGCCGCGATGATCCAGCAGGTTGCACGGCGTGGCGATGTGTCCGCGGGTCGCTGCACGGTGGATGCTAGCGCCGGCGCCCACGATGCGTGTGCACCTGACGGTCGCGCATATTAGAGCAGCGAGCACGCGCGGTGACTGCCGGGCGTCTATCCAGTAGTCGCTGCGCGTGTGATGATCAAGCGGTACGTCGTGATCGCTGCGCGAGCACCGGGCGGAGCCCGGTGCCACGTTACACGCATGCGCCGCCGGAGAAGATGCTGAGGAGGGCGTCGATGTCGGCGGTGTCAGGGAAGAGGCCGTCGTTGTTGAAGTCGATGGCGTTGCAGTCCCCTGTGCTGCAGGGGCCGCCGCTGAAGACGGTGAGGAAGTCGTCGATGTCGGCGGTGTCGGGGTAGAGACCGTCGTTGTTGTAGTCGATGGGGGAGCAGTCGTTGCGCAGGAGGATGATGACGTCGGCGATTTCGTCGGTGAGGGCGAGGTCGATGTCGCCGTCGTTGTCAAAGTCCACAGGCACAGCGCAGGAGGGGTTGGCGGGGGCGTCGAACTCCTCGGCGGGGGTGAAGGTGCCCGAGCCGTTGTTGAGGTAGAGGTACCACGTGCCGGCACCGAAGGAGGAGAGGACCCAGTCCTGATCGCCGTCGCCGTCGATGTCGGCGAAGTCGGTCGAGACGGTGTGGCCGCCGGTCGCTATGACGGCGGCGACGCCGAGTGAGCCGCTTCCGGTGTTCTTGAGGATGGAGCCGTTGGCGGAGGAGGAGTTGGCGGTGGAGACGTCCATGTCGCCGTCGTTGTCGACATCGGCGCACATGACGACCCAGTTGCTGCCGCCCAGGGCGCGGTTGGAGATGATGGTGAAGGTGCCGTTGCCGTTGCCGCGGAGGACGTAGCACTGCTGGTTGCCGCTGGTGCCGACGACGAGGTCGATGATGCCGTCGTTGGTCATTTCGGCGGCGGCCAATCCGTAGGGTCCGCCGGGGACGGCGACGGTGGTGGGCGCGGCGAAGGTGCGGTTGCCGTTGTTGCGGAGGATGGCGACGTTGCCTGAGAGGTTGTTGGCGACGGTGATGTCGAGGTCGCCGTCGCCGTCGACATCGAGGATGCCGAAGCCGCGGGGGTAGTCGCCGGTGGGGACTTCGATGGGCGTATCGAAGGTGCCGTCGCCGTTGCCGAAGATGATGGCGATGCGGTTCTCGGCGTTGCTGCTGGTGACGACGTCGATGAAGCCGTCCCTGTCAAAGTCGGCGACTTCGTTGGGGCTGGACTCGTAGGGGATGGGCACGTAGGGCGTGAGCATGCTCGCGAAGGGTGCGCTGGGGTTGCCGGTGTTGAGCATGACGCGGAGGTCTGCGGAGACCTCGTTGATGGTGGTGAAGTCGGAGAGGCCGTCGCAGTTGAGGTCGCAGGAGAGGCCGCCGTAGATGCGGGTCTGCGCGCCGGTGGCGTCGCGGTTGGAGAGGGTGCCGATGGGCGTGAAGAGGTGGTAGGTGGGGTTCACGCCGGTTGTGAACATGAACGAGTAGCCCTGGCTGCGCAGGAAGGAGCCGTCGGCGGCGCGGAGGGTGCTGGCGAGTGTGACGAGGACGACCTCGCCTGCCATGAAGGGCGCGGCGGGTGTGAGCGTGACGGTGCGGTCGCTGTTGCTGAAGGTGAGCGGGCCCGAGATGGGCCCGCTCACTTTTCCGAAGGCGTGGAAGCGTGCGGTGGTGAAGGTGGACTGGTCCACGGCGCGATCGAACGTAACGCTGATGCTTCCCGAGCGGGCGGCGTTGTTCGCGTTCATGGACGGAGTGGTGGATTGGACGGTGAGTTGAGCCGCGGTGGATGTTGCGAGCGCGGCAATGCACAGCACCGACGTGAAGGGGCCGATGTGCACCATATGGATCTCCTACCGGGACGGAGAAGTCACCATACCCGGGGAGGGCGGGTTGTGCAAGTGAAATTGTGGTTAGATGCAGGGGCCGCCCGCGAAGACCCGGAGGAAAGCCTGGATGTCGGCGGTGTCGGGGAAGAGTGTGTCATTATTCACATCGATGCTGCCGCAATCGCCCGTGCTGCAGGCGCCGCCGGAGAAGACTGTGATGAGGTCGGCGATGTCGGTGGTGTCGGGGAAGAGGGCGTCGTTGTTGAAGTCGATGGAGACGCACTGGTTGCGGAGGAGGAGGATCTCGTCGGCGAGTTCGTCGGTCAGGGCGAGGTCGATGTCGCCGTCGTTGTCGACGTCCATGGCGAGTGCGCAGGAAGGGTTGCGGGGCGCATCGAACTCTTCGACGGGTGTGAAGGTACCGTTGCCGTTGTTGAGGTAGAGGTACCAAACGCCTGCGCCGAAGGAGGAGAGGACCCAGTCGATGTCACCGTCGCCGTCGAGGTCGGCCACGTCCGTCGAGACGGTGTTGCCGCCGGTGGTGTAGGTGGTGGCGGGCTGGAGGGTGCTGTTGCCGTTGCCCAGGAGGATGGCGCCGTTGGCGGAGGTGGAGTTGGCGCTGGTGATGTCGATGTTGCGGTCGTTGTTCAGGTCGGCGCACTGGATGACCCAGGAGTGGCCACCGACGGGGCGGCTGGAGACCTGCGTGAACGAGCCGTTGCCGTTGCCGCGGAGGATGATGACCTGCTGCGTGCCGGCGGCGCCCACGACAAGGTCCATGATGCCGTCGTTGTTCATGTCCGCGGTGGCGAGGGCCCAGGGGCCGCCGGGGATGGCGATGTCGGTCTGGGTGGCGAAGATGCCGACGCCGTTGTTCTGGAGGATCGAGACGGTGCCGGAGATGTAGTGGGCGACGGCGATGTCAAAGTCCGCGTCGCCGTCCACATCGAGGGTGACGATGCCGCGTGCGTAGAGGCCGGCTTCGATATCCACGCCCTGCTGGAATGTGCCGTCGCCGTTGCCGCGGAGGATGGCGAACTTGTTCTCCGAGTCGCTGGCGGTGATGAAGTCGATGAGGCCGTCGCGGTTGAAGTCGGCGATGTCGTTGGGGCTGCTGCTGAGGGGGATGGCGGGGTAGGGCGTCACGGGCGCGGCGTAGGGGGTGTCGTAGGAGCCGGTGTGGAGGAAGGTGCGGAGGTCGCCGGAGTCTTGGTTGATGGTGGAGAGGTCGAGGCGGCCGTCGCGGTTGAGGTCGCAGGCGAGGCCGCCGTAGATGCGGGTGATGTCCTCGGGGTTGTCGCGGTTGGAGAAGGAGTCGAAGAGTTCGAAGCGGTGGTAGGTGGGGGTGACGCCGACGGTGAAGGTGAAGGAGTAGCCCTGTGCGCGCAGGAAGGAGCCGTCGGCGGCGCGGAGGTTGTGGGAGATCAGGACCATCACGGACTCGCCGGCGTAGAAGGGGCGAGTGGGCGTGAGGGTGAGCGTGCGGCTGGCGTTGGAGAAGGTGAGCGCGCCGGCGATGGGGCCGGACTGCTTGCCGAAGGCGTGGAACTGGGCGGAGCTGGTGGTGAAGGTGTTGAGCGCGCGGTCGAAGGTGACGCTGATGGGGGCGGTGCGGGCGACGTTGTTGGCGTTGAGGAGGGGGGAGGTGGAGGCGACGGTGAGCTGAGCCGCGGCGAGGGCGGCGGCGACGGCGTGGAGGATGACGGCGAGCAACAGACGCATTCCAGGAGTTCCTTGGCGGGACGGGACCGGCCCGGACAGCCTAGCGGACCAACGGGCCAATCCCAAGCGTAAACACAGGCCGGGCCTCCATTTATGCGTCGGGCGGGGGCCGTGGGGGGGTTGGCGGCGCGT
>DATAKA010000099.1:0-2103 GCA_036261855.1 Phycisphaerales bacterium
TGGCGATGTTTAGAGCCGGTATACCGCCTGCTGCGGTGAAGTAGCCGCCCGCAATAATGTCGCCGTTCGGCATCGCGGCAACGCACGTAACAGTGTTGTTGATGCCCGATCCAAGCGCAGACCATTCGTCGCCATTCCACACTGCAATACTCGCTGCGGACTGGCTTCCAGCAGAGTAAAATTTTCCAGCTGCAACCAGCCGTCCATCAGGCATCGCGCAAAGCGCAATCACACGGTTCTCAAGGTTGCTTGTACTGCCACCTATCCCACTGCCGAATGCGGACCACTCGCCAGTCGCAGGGTCAAATGCGGCAACCTTGTTCGCAAGAACGCTGCCCGCGATGGCAAACTCGCCACCAATGACTATCTTCAGCCCCTCCGGTCCCGCCCCGTCCGGATCCCATTCAGTGGCGGCCCACACTTGACCGTCGGCACCGGAAATCGTCGCGGTTGAGGGATCGAACGGCTGCCATTGCGGGTTGCAGCTTGGCTGCGCACGCGTGTGCCCTGCCAGAAGCATCGTCGCGCTGATGGCGACAACGTAGGCAACGAGAGCGACTAACCTGAAAACGCGTTGGCGGGGGCTCATGGGTGGCTCCTCGAAGCCAACCAGCATATCAGATACACACAAAAACACAACCCCGCCAGAGGGGCGGGGCTGGATCGTTATATGACTTGTAAAGAACGCGGGTCGCTTACGCTGCGCGGTTTTTACAGCGGCCCTTACCCCTTGAACCCACTCTTAAACGCCTTGATCCCCGCTTCCAACTTCTTCTCCAACTCCCCATCAATGGCCTTCTTCGCCTCGAGTTCATCGCGGGTGGCCTTCGCCTGGCCCTTGAAGTAGTTCAGGAGGCCCTCCTCGAACGCGCGGACCTGGGTCACCGGGACGTCGTCCAGGTATCCCTTCGTGCCGGCGAAGATGGAGATGACCTGGTCGGTGATGACGAAGGGCACGTACTGGCCTTGCTTCAGCAGTTCCACCATGCGGCGGCCGCGGTCCAACTGGCGCTGGGTGGCCTTGTCGAGTTCGGTGCCCAGCTGCGCGAAGGCTTCGAGCTCGCGGGCCGCGGCCAGGTCCAGTCGCAGGGAGCCTGCGATCTTCTTCATGGCCTTGACCTGGGCGTTGCCACCCACGCGGCTGACCGAGATGCCGACGTTGATGGCGGGGCGGACGCCGCTGAAGAAGAGTTCGGGCTCGAGGTAGATCTGGCCGTCGGTGATCGAGATCACGTTGGTCGGGATGTACGCCGAGACGTCGCCTTCCTGGGTCTCGATGATGGGGAGGCTCGTGATGGAGCCCGCGCCGTTCTCGTCGGACAACTTCGTCGCGCGCTCCAGCAGGCGGCTGTGGAGATAGAACACGTCGCCGGGGTACGCCTCGCGGCCCGGCGGGCGGCGGAGGAGGAGGGACATCTGGCGGTAGGCCACGGCCTGCTTGGACAGGTCGTCGTAGATGCACAGGGCGTGCTTGGGCATGGGCTTGCCGTCGGACAGCGTCTGCCCGGGCTTCTGGCCGCTCCACATGAAGTACTCCGCCATCGCCGTGCCCGAGTACGGCGCGATGTACTGCATCGGCGCGGGGCTGGAGGAGGACGCATTCACGACGATCGTGTAGTCCATCGCCCCGTTCTTGCGGAGCGTCTCAACAACGCCCGCCACCGTCGATTCTTTCTGGCCGATCGCGACGTAGATGCAGACGATCGCGTCCTTGGTGCCCCAGTACTGCTTCTGGTTGATGATCGAGTCGATGGCGACGGCCGTCTTGCCCGTCTTGCGGTCGCCGATAATCAGCTCGCGCTGGCCGCGGCCGATGGGGATCATGCTGTCCACGGCCTTGATGCCGGTCTGCATGGGCTCGTGCACGGGCTGGCGCTCGGCGATGCCGGGGGCGATGATGTCGACCTTGCGGAAGGTGTCGGTCTGGATGGCGGGGCCGTCGTCCAGCGGGCGGCCGAGCGGATCAACGACGCGGCCGAGCAGCGACTCGCCGACCGGCACTTCGAGCAGGCGGCCGGTGCTTTTGACGAGGTCGCCTTCCTTCACGGCGAGGTAGTCACCGTAGATGACCGCGCCGACGGTGTCGAGTTCGAGGTTGAACAC
>DATAKA010000118.1:0-21653 GCA_036261855.1 Phycisphaerales bacterium
GACCGCCAGCGCGACCACCGGCTGATTCACAGCGTCTTGCTCAAAATAGCGCTGCGGTAGTTCGTGTACGGCCACTGCCAGTGCTCGATGAACCGGTAACCGCGCTTGAAGTAGTACCGCAGCAGGTCCTGGTCCGGCTCCGCCATCGAGCACGCAAGCTCCGTCGCGCCGTCCTCCCGCGCCCGCCGCTCGCACACTTCCAGCAGCATCTGCCCGATGCCTGAGCCCTGGTAGCCGGGGTCCACGGCAAACTGCGAGAAGCTCGCCACGAACTTCTGCTGGAACCACGGCGGCCCCTTGGCCTCCTCGATCTCGTGGAACAGCACGCACCCCACCAGCTTCTGCCGGCTCGCGGTCGAGAGCCCCTTGGGGTCGTCGATGTCCGGCAGGCTCTGGTGGTCGATCGCCACGTAGCACTCGCCGCTGAACACGCGGGCCCGCGTCGTCGCGTCGTCCTGCCGCCCCGCCAGCGGCGACAGGCCCATCGCCATCTGCTTGGCATACGCCCGGTGCAGGAGCGTCGTCAGTTCGCTGATCGAGTCCGCGGGCGAAAGGCGGCGGACGGTGATGTTGGGCGCGGCGGTCTGCGTCATGGTCTGCAGGGGTCGTGGTATCTTCTTCGGGGCGAATCGTAGACTGTTGCATGAGCCACCCGCCCAGGCCCACACCGCCCCCCACTCCGCCGCCCAAATCCAATGCCGTCCGCATCCGCGTCCGCTACTGCGAGTGCGACCCCATGGGCGTCGCCCACCACGCCGCCTACGCCCCCTGGCTCGAGATTGCCCGCACCGAGCTCCTCCGCGAGAGCGGCCAGAGCTACGCACAGCTCGAGGCCCAGGGCATCCTCATGGTCATCGTCAAGCTCGACATCGCCTACCGCCGCCCCATCCGCTACGACGACGTCGTCGAGGTCAAGTGCTCCGTCAAGGCCGGCAGCCGCGTCAAGATCGAGCACGAATACGAACTCACCGTCATCGAGCAGGGCGGCCACGGCCCCGCCGGCGAAGTCCGTACCGGCCACACCTGCGCAGCCGCCCGCACCACCCTCGCCTGCGTCGACCGTGCCGGCAAAGTGCGGGAGTTGCCAGGGTGGCTGGTCGGAGGCTGAGAACAGGGAAGACGAGGAACTTCGGGAGCGGTGCCCTCCAACTCCATCCTGACTCCGCGTTGCTCCGCTCCCCTCCGCCCCTCCGCGATCGGTTTCCATACCCTCCCCCGCATGCCCTTCTCCCCCATCGATGACATCCTCGCAGACCTCCGCCAGGGCAGAATGGTCGTTCTCACCGACGACGAAAACCGCGAGAACGAGGGCGACGTCATCCTCCCCGCCCAGTTCGTGACGCCCGAAGCCATCACCTTCATGCTCCAGCACGCCTTGGGCTACCTCTGCCTCAGCCTCACCGAGGCCGACTGCGACCGCCTCAAACTCCACCCCCAGGGCGCCATCAACACCAGCGTCCGCGGCACCGCCTTCACGGTTTCCATCGACCTGCACCCCCGCTACGGCGGTACAACGGGCGTCTCCGCCAAGGAACGCGCCAAGTGCATCCAGATGGCGATCGACCCCAAGTACGGCCCCGACGACTTCGTCAAGCCCGGCCACATCAACCCGCTCCGCTCGCGCGACGGCGGCGTCCTCGTCCGCACCGGCCAGACCGAGGGCAGCGTGGACCTCTGCCGCCTCGCCGGGCTCTCCCCCGCCGCCGTCATCATGGAAGTGATGAAGCAGGACGGCGAAATGGCCCGCGTCCCAGACCTCGAGAAGTTCTGCGCACAGCACAACATGAAGATGTGCAGCGTCGCGCAGATCATCGAGCACCGCCTCCGCCGTGAGAGCCTCGTGAAACGCGTGGAGCCCCGCGCGGGCCGCACCCTGCGCACCCCCTTCGGCACCTTCACCGCCCTCATGTACGACAGCCTCGTGGACCCCCTCCCGCACCTGGTCCTCTGGCACGACGGCACCGGTCACGTCCCCGGAGTCTCCGTCACTCCGTCACTCAGCCCCTCCGTCACTCCCACTCTCGTTCGCATGCACCGCCGCCACCTCCTCGGCGACGTCTTCGGTGACCTCGACGCCTCACCCGCCGGCGCAACCAGCACCATCCTCCACGCTTCCATGCGCATGATCCAGCAGGAGGGCCGCGGCGCCATCGTCTACCTCCGCACCAGCGGCGATGCCCCTGGCACCGGCGAAGTCACGGACCTGGAGGGCCGCCTCCAGACCATCCGCGGCGGACCCGCCCGCGATGTCAACACGCCCGACCTCAACATCCCCGTCGGCGGCGGCACCCTCCGCGAAATCGGCGTCGGCGGCCAGATCCTGCGCGACCTGGGCCTCACCAAGCTCCGCCTCATCACCGCCAGCAACCGCCAACTCCCCGGCCTCGACGCCTTCGGACTCGAAGTCGTCGAACGCGTCAAGCCCAGCACATGACTCTCAAAAAGAGTGCCGCCGGAACACTAGAGCCCCGCGCACACGAGCAGGATCGCGAGCACGATCAGGCCACCACCGATCCAGAGTGTCCAAAGCGCCCGACGGTCTCGGCGACGGACGGGATCTGTCACTTCCTGATCATGCACTCTCGCCGCACCACACTCGGGACACCGTGCGTCGACACCACGGAGGTCGTACCCGCACGACATGCACCGGTCCGACGGATGGAGATGTGTTTCAGGCATATGCGCATTCTAAGATTCGCTGATTCACTCCTGCTTTGCTGGGTGCCACTCAATGCCCGACCTCACCACACTCACCACCGCCGGCCGCACCGCGACGCTCACGCTCAGCCGCCCCGATGCGCGCAACGCCCTCTCCATCGATCTGCTCGGCGCGCTCCACGCGCAGGCAGACGTCCTCGCCAAGCGTGACGACATCTCCGTCCTCGTTCTGACCGGCGCGGGCAAGTCCTTCTGCGCAGGCATGGACCTCAAGGCCGTGCTTGATGACCCCGCCGCCCCGCGCCGCCTCCTGCACCTCCTCGCCGACTTCACCCTGAAACTCCGCGCCCTCCCCATGGTCACCGTCGCCAAGGTCAACGGCGCCGCGATCGGCGGCGGCTGCGGCCTCTCCTGCGTCTGCGACCTCGCCGTCACCCACGCGGACAGCAAGATGGGCTACCCCGAGGTCGATCTTGGCGTCTGCCCCGCGGTGGTCGCCCCGTGGCTCGTGCGGAAGATCGGCGCCGGCCCCGCCCGCCGCGTCCTCCTGATGGGCGGCCTCATGACGGGCCGGGAAGCCTTCGACCTCGGCATGGTGGACCACGTTGTTCCCACCGCCGCGGACCTGGATGCCGCCTGCGACGTCCTCACCCAGCGCCTGGCCAAGGGTGGCCCCCACGCCCTCCGCGCAACCAAGGACCTCCTCAACACCATCGACGCGAGCACCGACCCCACCCTCGTTAAGCGCGGCGCCGACCTCTCCGCCGATGTCGTCGCCATGCCCCAAACCCAGCACATGCTCCGCGCCAAGTTTCAATGATCGCAAAGAGGCTCGGGCGCCAGCCCGAGTACAGCGCCACGCACAACCCCCCTCAGAGCCGCCGACTTCAGTTGGCGGACAGGCGCGGGGTACGGGTCGACATGCGCTCCATCGCGTCGCAGCACACGAGATCAACCGCCTCTTCTCCGCGTCGCTCCGCACCCCTCCGCCCCTCCGCGATCCTGCCTACTTCCCCTCCGTCACCTTCCCATACAACTCCGCCACCAGCGCCCCATCTGAGCCGCCGACTTCAGTCGGCAGACACGCGCACTGGACAAACCGACCCACCCCAAGCTCCCAGCCGGGTTGAACACACTCCACTCTTCTCCGCGTCGCTCCGCACCCCTCCGCCACTCCGCGATTCCCGCCTACTTCCCCTCCGTCACCGTCCCATACAACTCCCCCACCAGCGCCTCGCGCTGTTTGATCGTCAGCATCCCCATCAGCTTCTTGAAGAACTCGCCGCGCTGTGCAGGCGTCGGGTTCATCTGGCTCTTCTGCCCAAAGTCCGTCACGAGGTTGCGGATCGCACCCTCCTGCTCCGGCGTGGGCTGCACGATCTCGATGAGCCTTTCGACCTTGTCCGTCCCCTCCTTCACGATCCGGTCGTAGGACTGCTGCACCTCCAGCCCCACGTTCCGCAGGCTCTCGCCCACCGACATCAGGAACGGGTTCCCCTTGCGTCCCTCGGCCTTCGCGTCCGCGCTCGCCTGCATCGTCGCCGCCCGCATGTACTCGTTCATCACGAGCTCAAACCGCTGCGCGTTCTCCGGCGTCAGCGCCAGCCGCACCTCCGCGCGGTACGCGTCGCGGTCCCGCAGCATCGGCAGCTTCTTGTCCAGCTCGCGGATCGCTGCCTGGCGGTCCGTCGTCAGCCCCTCCTCACGCACCCCCTGGATGCGCAGCAGCACCGGCACGCTCTCCCGGATCCCCTTGTCGATCTCCGCCGCACGCTTCACGAGGATGGCATCCACCTTCGCCTTCTCCTCCGCGCTCAGCGGCAGGACCGCCAGCGTCGCCTCCTCGACCGGCTGCGTGATCCGCTCCAGTTTGCCGTTGAACCCCGTCTTCACCAGCGTGTACTTGGGCGCCTCCTGCTCCACCTTCGGCCCTCCCAAGGGGTCGGCCTTCCCATCCGGCGTCGCGGCAGGTTGAGGTGCGGGTGCCGGAGCAGTGGGGGTGTTGGGGGTGCTGGGGGTAGTGGGGGTTGCGGGCGTGGGCGTTGTCGCCGGGGGTGTCGTCTGGGCAAGCACGACGCCGCCCGAAGCCATAGCCAACGCAACCGCCGCCAAGAGGTGTGTGCGCATACCCAAGTATCTGCCCCCCGTGGCCTCTTGTTCACCGCACCACCCACTTCACAATCTCACCTGCTCACCTGCTCACCTGCTCACCTGCTCACCTGCTCACCTGCTCACCCCCTCACCTCCTCACCGTCTCACTCCTCACTCCCCGCGCCACCACCCGTATTCTCCGCCATGACCACCGCCACCGCCCCCCTCGCCCATGCCATCGCCGAAGTCGCCCTCCTCCGCGGCTCGTTCACCCTCCGTTCGGGCAAGACCAGCTCCTACTACCTCGACAAGTACCTCTTCAGCACACGCCCAGAACTCCTGAAGCAACTCGCCCCCCTCTTCGCCCAGCGCATCTCCAAGGTCGAGCGCGACACCGGCCGCACCGTCGCCCGCCTCGCCGGCGCCGAGCTCGGCGGCATCCCCCTCGTCACCGTCGCCAGCCTCGAGACCGGCCTCCCCAGCATCTTCGTCCGCAACAAGAAAAAGGACTACGGCACCGCCAAGCAACTGGAAGGCGTCGTGAACAAGGGCGACGTCGTGGTCCTCGTCGAGGACGTCGCCACCACCGGCGGCCAGGCCCTGGAGGCCGTCGCCGCCCTGCGAGAACTCGGCGCAGACGTGATCGCTGTCGTCGCCACCATCGACCGCCTCGAGGGCGCCCGCGAGAACATCGAGAAGGCCGGCATGCGCTTCGAGGCCCTTTTCACCAAGCGCGACCTCGGCGTCGCCGACTGAGCACGAACCAAACCCCAAAAACAAAGCCGCCCCACCAGCGCGAGCCGGTGAGGCGGCATGGGGAGGGTTCTCTGTGTGGCCCGCCTCTCCGAGGTGGGCATGGAGCGCGCAGCGCGGGCACGCGCCGCCGCACGCCCGTTCGCCTCCATGCGGCCCCGCAGACGCCGCCCTGTCACGATTTATCCACGCGCCGCAACCTGTCGCTCACCCTTCCTCGCGCCCACACCCCGCTATCCTCACCCACCACCCGCCGACGGGTCGCGCCACGCAGGATGCCGGCGCTCGGCGGGCAACGCTCAGGACGGCGCAGTTTCGCCCCGCGGAACTCGCCCGACGCAGGCATGGATGCCGATAGGTGTGGCGTGAATCTGTCACCCGCTCTTGCTGAAACCGCGGCCCGCCTGCTGCCCAAGCGACCCATCGAGGTCATGGCACCCGAACTCCCTGCGCACACCGCGGCCAGCCTCCAGCCGTCCCCAGCGCCCGCTCCCCCCCCCGCACCCACTCCAGATTCGGAGACCGAAATGCAGTCGGCCTCCCTCGCCACACCCACACACCCGGCCCCCCAGCCCCGCGTCCGCCGGTCCGCCCCGCTCCTCCGGGGCAACATCCAGCACCACTGGGTCCTGGGGCCAGACCTCACCTTCATCAACCACGCCCAGTACGGCGCATGCACCAAGGCCGTCCTCCGCGCCCAGAGCGACATCCGCGAACGCATCGAGCGCGATCCCGTCCGCTTCTTCAAGGTGGACCTGGAGCCCCTCATGGACGGCGTCCGTGAGAAAGTCGCTTCCTACGTCCATTGCAACCCGGCCGACCTCCTGCTCCTCCGCAACGCCACCCACGGCCTCTGCACCATCTTCCGCACCACCAAGTGGACGCCCGGCGACGAGATCCTCATCACCGACCACGACTACGCCTGCGTCCCCAACGAGCTGGAACGCCTGAGCCGCGACCACGGCGTCGTCGTCGTCAAGGCCCCCATTCCCTTCCCCGTCACCAACCCCCAGCAGATCACCCAGCACGTCCTGGAGCGCGTCACGCGCCGCACGCGCATGGTCTGCCTCAGCCACATCACGAGCGCAAGCAGCCTCATCCTCCCCGCCGCGGCCATCATCCGCGAGCTCAACGCCGCCGGCATCGACAGCCTCCTGGACGGCGCCCACAGCCCGGGCCAGATCCCCGTCGACATCTCCGCCCTCCAGCCCACCTACTTCGTCGGCAGCGGCCACAAGTGGATGAGCGGCCCCAAGGGCAGCGCCTTTGTCTACGTCCGCGCCGACAAGCAGGCCGCCTTCCGCCCCCTGGCCCTCACCGCCCGCGCCCACAAGGTCCGCCCCGAGCGCGCCCAGTTCCTCCGCGACTTTGACTACCAGGGCACCGACGACTACTCCCCCATCCTCTCCCTGCCGGCCGCCATCGAGTCGCTGGGCTCCCTCCTCCCCGGCGGCTGGCCCGCCCTCATGCGTCACAACCATGAGCTCGCCATGGCCGCGCGAGACGTCTTCTGCGACACCCTCGCCTGCGAGCCCACCGCGCCCGAGAGCATGACCGGCAGCATGTTCACCCTGCTGATCCCGGACCCCCCCGAGCACCTGCTCGTGCGCCCCACCTGCTACGACGACGCCCTCCAGGATGTCCTCTACGAGCGCTACCGCATCATCGCCCCCGTCTGGCGCCTCGCGAGCACCAACCAGCGCGTCATCCGCATCTCAGCGCAGGTCTACAACACCATCGAGCACTACGAGTTCGCCGCCAAGGCCCTCAAGACCGAGCTCGACAACGAGCACCGCTAGCGTGGCACGGGCCTCCGGCCCGTCCACGTGCCATGGGCGTCCCGCCCATGCGCCCGCTCACTGTGTGCGCCGGCGAACCGTCGCCACGCACCCTCACCCAACGCACGCGGCATCGCTCACAAACACGCCCCGCCCGCGAACACGCTCAATAGCGACTGGATGTCCTGTGTGTCCGGGAACAGCCCATCGTTGTTGAAGTCGATGTCGCCGCAGTTGGGGTCGTTTGAGCACGGCCCGCCCCCGAACACGGTCAGGAACTCCGTGATGTCGTCCGTATCCGGGAACAGCCCGTCGCGGTTGAAGTCCACGCAGTCGCATACAAGCCCCGGGATGAAGAGCGCGACGTACTTCCCGTCCGCCGGCGCATCGAGGCTGACCCACCCAAGGTTCTCACTCCACGCGTAGCCCCTCAAACGGGCCTCCGCGACCTCGATGCGCGCGGGGTTGGGGGGCGTTGCCATCGCGCCGCCCGAAAAGTTGATCCACCCCGCGTTCTCACTCCACGCGAAGCCCGACAGCCGGAACGAGTCACACGCATCAATATTGACGCCAAAGTCCAGCCCCGTGGTGTTGCCATGCGGCCCCGCGTCGTTCCCCAGGTTTACCCACCCGGTGTTCTCGCCCCACACGAAGCCCGTCATGAACCCGGCGTTGAGATCCGCAGACGCCCCCTGCAGCCCCGTCGGCGTCCCCGCGTCACGCCAGTTCATCCACCCCGCGTTCTCGTTCCACGAGGACTTCGCGGTGGGAATGACGTTCGACTGCGCGAGGGCGGTCCCCGCAAACGCGGCCGACAGCAGAATGGTCATCGTGCGTGCGTGCATGTGCGTCCTCACTCCAAGCCCCGGTCCCTGAACGCCGGTCCCTGAACACCGGTCCCTGAACACCGGTCCCTGCGCCGGTCGTTGATGTCCGCTCCCTGCAAGGACGAGCAGCCCGCCACCGGACCGCCGGCCCTGCCGGCGTCACTGCGCGAAGTTGGCCCGGCTGTCGGTCGAGCCCATCGTGCCCGTCGCCGAGAAGCCCGCGACGGGAGGCGTGGAGGGCACGGTCGTGGGGATGCGGCGGTCGATGATCGGGCCGTAGAGGTTGTCGGCGACGAGGACGAACGCCTGGACGTTGTTCGCGCAGGTGTTGTTGATGATGATGTTGCCGGTGCCGTCCACGGTGATGCCGAAGTCGTTGTTGTTGCAGGTATTGCCCTCGAAGCGGGTGTCGCTGCCGATCCCGTGGATGCCGGCGCCGATCTCGGAGGGGCCGTTGCTGTTGGCCAGGTTGTTGCGGACGACGCCGCGCGAGCCGATGCGGATGCCGTCGAGCTGGTTGCTGTTCGCGGTGCACCCCTCGATGTGGCACGAGGTGTCCGCGTCGATCCCGTACAGCGTGTTCGAGACCGCGGTGCAGTTCCGGACCGTGATCGACGAGAAGATGTTGATGCCGCTCCCCCCGTTCGCGAGGAACGAGCAGTTGGTGATGGTCGTACCGTTGCTCGCCTCGATGCCGTCGCCGGTGTTGTTGTCGGACGTGCAGTTGACGATGATGCAGCCAAAGCCGGTGCGAACCCCGTCGTCACCGTTGGCGAAAGCCATCGAATCCAGGATCGAGCCGCCCTGGCCCATCGTGATCCCGAACGTCGTGTTGTTGGTCGAGGTGCACCCGCTGACGAGGCGCGTCGCAGAGATGCCGGTGGCACCGTTCTCGCTGGCGGTGCACCGGAGGACCACGCCATTGTCGGTGCTGCACGAGATGCCGCTGCCGCCGTTGCCGGTGGACTGCACGTCCTCGACGCGAGCACCGACGGAGTTGACGACGTTGGCGATCTCGACCCCGTCGTCGCCCCAGTTGCGGACGTGCCCGTTGCGCACGGTGATGTTCTTGAACGCGCCGAAAGCGCGGACCCCGTCAAAGGCCCCCCCGGAGACGCCGACACCGATGACCTCAAACCCGTTGAGGTCGACCGTCACGCCGCTGGAGGCGATGTCGATGCCGTGCTTCCCCGTTTCCCCCACGAGGTTGGCCGTCAGGTAGTACGACCCGGGTTGCGTGATGCGGACGACCGCCGTGGCGTTGCCGGGTGTGTTCGCAGCGCTGATGGCGGTCCGCGGCTCCACCTCCGTCAGCGTCTTCCCCGTGCTCGTGATCGGCCCCGCGGGCGGGTTCAGCGGCCCCGCAACCAGATACCCGGCCGCGAGAACGACCACGCCGGCTGCCATCGGAAGTACGCGGCTGACGCCCTTGCTCTGCATCGGAGGCTCCTTTGGAACTTCCATGCGAAAGCCGAACGATCCGTGGACAACGAATTCCAAGACCTGTGATGGTTACCGGTCTGGACCGTTCCCACACCACCGCCTGAAACTGCCGAGAAGGCGTCGCCCAGCCGCGCCCGCCCGCCACCGATCGCGCTGCACCACAGTTGTCCTCGCGCTGTTCCAGCGCCGACACCACCAACTTTCCGCGATTCTGCCCGATTCAGCGGCACTCCACCTCAACCACCACCCCCCGTCTCCCGATACCGACCGAGAACACCCTTCCCGGGAGACCCGCCATGACCACGCGCACGCTCATCCTCGCCGCCGGCCTCGCCTTCTCACTCCCGTTCGCCCTCGCCGCCGCCGACGACCACCCCAAGCCCGCCCCCAAACCCGCGGCCACCCACAGCGACGACGCGCACGGCGCCAAGCCCACCACCCAGCCCGCTGCAAAGCCCGCCGCGCAGCCCGCGTCTAAACCCAAGACCTCCATCTGGGACGCCGCCAAGTCCAAGTCAAAGACCGCGGACAAGCCCACCGAAAAGCCCACCGAGAAGTCCACCGACAAGAAGTCGGACGCACACGACGACGATCACACCAGTGATCAAACAGACGATCACCCAGACGGCCACGCCGCTCCCGCTGCCAAGCCCACCGCAAAGAACCCCTCCAAGGCGCAGCCCGCCCCCGCCCCCGTCCCAGCGCACGCCGCCGCCGCCGACTCCATCTCCCCCGATGAAGCCCTCGCCCTCCTCCAGGAAGGCAACCAGCGCTGGGCCGACGGCGAGCCCACCAACCCCAACACCGACGCCGACCGCCGCGAAGACCTCGCCGCCCACGGCCAGAAGCCCTTCGTCACCGTCCTGACTTGCGCGGATTCCCGTATCCCCGTCGAACGCGTCTTTGACCGCGGCGTGGGCGAAGTCTTCACCGTCCGCGTCGCCGGCAACGTCGCGGGCGAGAGCGAGGCCGGCACCATCGAGTACGGCGTCGGCCACCTCAAGACCGGCCTCCTCGTCGTCATGGGCCACACCAAGTGCGGCGCCGTTGCCGCCGCGTGCTCCGGCGCGCAGGTCCACGGCAAGGTCGCCTCGCTCATCCAGCACGTCACGCCCGCCGTCGAACGCGCCCGCAAGAACAACCCCGGCGCAAGCGAGTCCGAACTCGCCACCCTCACCGAGCGCGAGAACGTCTGGCAGAGCGTCTACGACCTCCTCAAGTCCAGCGACGAAGTCCGCGAGATGGTCGCCGCCAAGAACCTCAAGGTTGTCGGCGCGATCTACGACATCTCCACCGGCAAGGTCGAGTTCATGGGCGAGCACCCCTGGCAGACCGAACTCGTCGCCGCCATCGACTCCGCCAGCCAGCACGCCGGCACCACGATGACCGTGGCTGTCGAAGCCGACGAGCCCGAAACCGACAACCACTGACCCGCTCCAAGCCATCCGAGTTCGCACCAAAGGCCGCCCATACGGGCGGCCTTTTCGCTGTGATCTCCCCGCGGTAAATCACCGCTTGACCGAGACTTGCAGATCGCGATGTCCCTTCTCTTGCGCAGCAGAGCCACAATTTTCAACAAAATCGGACACGTAACACTTGAATATACCGACTTACGGATATACTTGTCTGGTTTGTGGCCCGCGGTCAGTGCCCGCGGGAGCCAGCTCAACTTCAAGGGCTGCCAGAGCGCCGCCCGCACACAAGGGCCTTCGCAATGATCCCCCGCACGGTCGCACTCACCCTCCTCTCCGGCCTTGCACTCGCGGGCGCCGCGTCTGCCCAAGACACGCAGCCCGCCACGCAGCCCGCCACCACCACCGAGTCGACAATCGCCAAGCCCGCCGCGCTCAGCAGCACAGCCACCTTCGGCGTCCACAACGAGCGCAAGCACAACGACCCCGAAGTCATCGAGGGCAACCCCGGCTTCCTCAACGGCCTCCGCGGCTTCGAGCACTTCTACAACCCCGTCGGCCAGCCGCTGTACTTCGAGACCCCCTTCAACAACACCGGTCTCCGCTTCCTCTTCCTCCGCCACGAGTTCGCCGACGGCAGCCAGCTCGCCGGTGGAGACGTCACCGTCGTCGCCGTGCAGGCCCGCCTCGCCATCACCGAGCGCCTCGGCTTTATCGCGACCAAGGACGGATACTCCTGGCTCGACGCCGGCGCGCTCCCCGAAGAGAACGGCTGGAACCAGCTCGCCGCGGGCCTCAAGTACGCCTTCTACGTCGATCCTGAGCAGGACATGGTCGCCACCGCCGGCGCCCGCCTCATGCTCGTCACCGGCGAGGACAAGGTCCTCCAGAGCGACACCGAAGAGCTCAGCCCCTTCATCAGCGTCGCCAAGGGCTTCGGCAAGTTCCACCTCATCGGCGACATGACCTACCGCTTCCCCTTCGACGACGACAAGGGCAACCAGGTCTTCATGTGGGACCTCCACGCCGACTACGAAGTCTTGGACGGCTTCGCCCCCATGCTCGAACTGCACGGCTGCCACTACATGAGCGACGGCACACGCCTCCCGCTCTCCGTCGGCGGCCTCGACTACACCAACCTCGGCTCCTCCGACGTGGACGGCTCCAGCGTCATCTGGGCCGGCGTGGGCGCACGCTACAAGTTCTGCCCCCACACCAGCGTCGGCGCCACCTACGAGTTCGCCCTGACCGACAAGGACGACGACATCATGGACCGCCGCATCACCGTGGACTTTGAACTGACCTGGTAAGTGTGTCCAGGTCATCAACGGGGCGGCAATGACACGCCCCTCACTCCACACCGCCGGGGCCGCCTCCGCTCAGGTTTGTTTGAGGGAGGGAAAGGCGGGGTCTCGACCCCGGCGGCGACGGAGGACTTTCAAGAGGCCCGACAGCGGGCGACAACCAGACCCGTGCGCCGCGGCGGGAATACAGGGCGTCTGCAAGGGACAGGCCTTGGCCCCGCCGCGAGCTTTTTTGTGACTACAGACCAAGCAAAGAGCCGAGCGGCGCAAGCCGCCGGACGCACGCCACCCGGCACCTCTAATCCCAAATCGCCCCGTAGTCGCCCATCGTCGGACCGGCCTTCGTGAAGATGCCGAGGTAGGCGTTGATGAAGTACGGGTGGTCGGGGCCGTCGGTGGGGAGGTACTCGTCAAAGAAGAGGAAATCGTCCCAAGATGCCTGCGCGTTCCGATGTGGGCCGCAGCGAGTGCTTTGTGGTGCATGCGAATCCTCAAACTGCACATGGTTGTCGTTGTATCCCACGTTGCCGCGCCAAGTTGACGATGGACCGAAGAACCGGAGCGTATTGCTCGCTGCATCCATGGTGGTCAGGCGAACGCCCTTGCCGTCCGTCCTGTCACCCGCGGTCATAGGCCCGCGCAACCCGACGACTGGCTCGGTCGACTGGAATGTGTTGCTCCAACGCGAATTGCGACTTCCTTCCGGTGATTGTGGCGGCTCTCTCGTCGCGGGGACCATGTGCGCGTAGCTTGTGCCGCCGATCCCAGCGATGAAGTCCGTGCTGAACGCAGGGTCCCAGAGAGCCTGCGGCGGCGTGACAGCCGTTGGAGGCGACCTGTCTGTGTATCCGGCAAATACCTGAATTCTTGGATTGGTCTCGGCAGGACTTACGAGAAGTTCCGTGCTGAAGAAGCCGTTAAAGACAAGGATCGAGTAGATGTTCGCCGTCGTGTTCTTTGTTGTCGGGTCATCGACAGCAATCGTCGAGTTGGTCTTGTCGTACTGAGAGGGAAGCGGGTAGGAGTCGTTGCACGATTGACACCACAGGACAAGCCCTTGGTGAATCCCCCGCACCTGCGTCCCATCGTGGATCTTCCGCGATGCCACCCGGGCCCTTGTGCCGACCACCCAGCCCAGCACCACCAGCACAGTCAGCACGACCGCGACGACAATCATCACTTCGATGAGCGTGATGCCGCGGCGTTCAGTCATGCCCTGTTGTACGCACAGAGACTGGAAACGTTCACGCTCGCCCGCGTCGGAGAGGCGGGCTACCCCCACACCGGCACCGGCTTCCCCAGCATCACCGCCCCCGCCGCATCCGCCAGCCGCTTGGTGTCGCGCGTCCCCACGATCCGCTCCACCGTCGGTGGTGTCGCCCCGCACTTGGCGAGGTACTCGCCCGCGGACTTCCACAGCTTGCTCACCTTCTTCTCCGCCGTGTCGCGGGCCTTCGCGTCCCCGCCCCGGTCCGCCGCCAGCGCCTCGGCCTGCGCGATGGTGATCTCGCCGACCAGCTCGCCCAGCTTGGTCGCCCAGATCGTGTCCCGGTGCTCGTAGTACCGGTCCACGATCTTGCGCTGCGAACTCGTGAGGTCAGGTCGTTTGGCCATGCGCAACAGTACCCGTGTGGCAGATGATCAAGTGCAGCCAGCCGGGGATCATCACTTGGGCGCGAACTTTGCCGGGTCTTTCACGAACCGCTCCTTGCAACGTTTCGTGCAGAAGTACAGCGTACCGCCCGCCCGCTTGAGCGTGTTGCCGCAGCGGTCCGGGTGTTTGATTTCCCACGCTGGGCAGACTGCGCAATAGGTCTTGGACGCGCCCGGCTTCTTCGCGGCCGTGCTAGAGGCCATACACCGCCTCCGCCCTGCTCCGCAGGTGCCGTAGCAGTGCCCCACTCTCCAGCGGCTTGCCCGTCACCTTCTCGCACAGCTCGCCCGCGCGGTACCGCCGGCCGTGCTGGTGGATGTTCACACGCAGCCACTCGCGCAGCTCCAGCATCTTGCCCTTGGCGATCTTCTTGTTCACGTCGGGCATGTCCTGCTGGATCTTCTCCCACAGCTGCGCCGCGTAGAGGTTGCCCAGCGTGTACGTGGGGAAGTACCCAAGCAGGCCGAACGACCAGTGCACGTCCTGCAGGCAGCCGCGCCGGTCATCGGGCACGTCCACGCCCAGGTAGTCCTTGTACCGCTTGTTCCACTCGCCCGGGATGTCCTTGGTTTTCAGGTTCCCGCTGAACATCGCGCGTTCCAGCTCAAACCGCACCATCACGTGCATGTTGTACGTGCCCTCGTCCGCCTCCACGCGGATGAACGACGGGCTCACGGTGTTGGTCGCGAGGAAGAAGTCATCCTCGTCGTACTTCTTGAACTTCTTGCCAAAGTCCTTGCGGATCACCGGAAGCGCCCACTTCCAGAAGTGGCGGCTGCGCCCCACGAAGTTCTCCCACATCCGGCTCTGGCTCTCGTGGATGCCCAGGCTGATGGCGTCCGCCAGTGGCTGGCCGAAGTGCGTCGCCTTGGGCAGACCCTGCTCGTACAGCCCGTGCCCGCCCTCGTGCATCGTGCCGTAGAGCGCATCGGTGAACTTCTCGTCGCGGTACCGCGTCGTGAGCCGCGTGTCCCCCGGCGCAAAGCCCGAGCAGAACGGGTGCGTCGTCACGTCCAGCCGCCCGGCCTTGAGGTCAAAGCCCATCGCCTCCAGCACGCGCATGCCAAACGCGTGCTGCTGCGCCGGCTCCACGTGCTCCTCCAGGCAGCGCGTGTCGATCTTCACCTTCTTCGACTTCTTCGCGCCCTTCTTGCTCTTGGCCTTCTCGCCCGGCATCGGCCCACCCGTCTTCTCCGCCACCGCCCGCACCAAGTCCGTCAGTTCCTTCCGCAGCGGTGTGAACACCGCCTCGATCTGCTTGGCCGTGGCGCCCGGCTCGTACTCGTCCAGCAACGCGTCGTACAGCTCGCCGCCCGCGGGGGTGCCCAGGCACTCGGCCTTGCGGCGCATCAGCGTCGTCACCTTGTCCAGCATCGGCTGGAACGACGCGAAGTCGCTCTTCTGCCGCGCAATCTTCCACACTTCCTGCGACTGGCTCGTCACCTTCGCGATCTCTTCCACCAGCTCGCCCGGCAGCTTCGTCGCGTGGTCGTAGTCGCGCCGCATCTCGCGCAGGTTCGCCGCGATCACCGCGTCGCCCAGCAGGCTCTTGTCCTGCTCGCACTGCCCGAGCAGGTCCCCCAGCCGCCGGCTCGTCCGCCGCTCGTGCACGATCCCCGCCAGCAGCGCCTGCTGCTCCGCGCGGTTGTCCGCCGCCGACGGCGGCATGTACGTCTCCTGATCCCAGTTGAGCAACTGCCCCACGGCGGACAAACTGCCCGCATCGCGGTGGAGCTTGCATAGTTCGGCATACACGGGGTGGGAAGGCTGAGCGTTGGGGGCGGCCATGGTGCGGTCCTTCTGCGGCGACGCCGCGGCGTTCGTGCGGGAATCACGCCTGTGAAGAGGCGAAGGGCTCCGACTGTATCTCAAACCGCCCATCCAGCGCACGGAAAGCACGGCCCCGCGTCGCCCGCCCGTTCAGTCTTAACAATCCGGATCGGCGCCGTAAGTCCCTGTGCCAGCGGCACCTGCCGCGTGCCATCACCGGGCCGCGCACTGCAGCGCGATGAGCGAGTACGCCGTGATCAGCACCGGGTTGTTCTCCATCCACCGGTCGTCCACGCTGCGGAAGCTGCCGTCCTCGTTCTGGAGCGTCGCCAGCTGATTGATGAGGTCTTTCGCCCAGTCGCGCTGCTCGGTGCCGTCCTTGGTCACGACCGGCACCACCGGCTCGCCCAGCGCGTCGTACGTGCGGGCGAACATCAGGTAGTAGTAGTACAGCCCATCGGTCTCAAGCGAACCCGGGTTCACGTCCAGCGTGTAGTTGCGGCTGATCCACTCGCGGGCCGCGAGCACGCGCGGGTCGGTCTTGCTGAGCCCGGCGTAGAGGTAGCTCTTGAGCCCCGCGTAGGTCATCGTGCCGTACGCGCGGTGCCGCACCAGGCCCTGCCAGTGCTGCTCGGACTGCGCAGTGACGGCCGCCGCGCCGTCGATCTCCGCCGCGAGCGCCTCGGTGAGCACCGACGCGAGCCGGGCCGGTGGAATGCTCGCGCGGACCTCGAAGGAACTGGCGACGACGCCGTCGCCCGTGGGCCCCAGCAGCACCTGGTACTCCTGCGCGATGATGCCGCGCGAGAGGTCGGGCTCGCGGTCCCAGATGCGATTGATCCTGGCGGCGACTTCCTCACGCGTGAGCGTCAGCGCCTTGCCGTCCACCTGCTTGAGGCGCACGTGCGCCGATGCGCCGCTCCGGCTGTCCAGACTCTCGGCGATCTCGCCCGCCGGGCTCTGGCCGATGCCGACCCTGTCCTTGTTCACGCTCGTGGAGTAAATGAACCCGCCCTGCCTGCTGCCCTTGGCGTACGCCAGGTCGTTCACGTCGACGCCGCCCGCCCTCTCCTGCATCTGGCACCGCTGCAGGAAGGTGAGAACGCGCTCGTACGCCGGGTCGTTGTCCGGCAGGTTCATGGCGTGCATGGCCTCCACCGCGAACGTCGTGTTCGACATGTCGGGCCGGCCGTGCCGCCCGTAACCGAACCCACCGTAGAACGGGTTGTCCTTCGCGACCGTCTGCGCGGATTCGCTGAGCTTGTCGTGCGCGACCGCCGCCTCACCGTACTGGATCGTCCGGAGAAACGCGAGCGCTCTCTCCCGCGCATCGGCCACCTGCGCCGGGCTGTTGACTTTGCTCAGCGCCGTCAGGCAGATCGCGGTGTTGTAGCTGGGCAGCATGCCGACGTAGATGCCGCCGTCTTCCTGCTGGCTGTTCAAAAGGAACTTGACGCCCGCCTGCACCGCCGCGTCATCCTCGGAAATCCCCGGCTGCGCCAGCATCCCCTGCAGCACGAGCCCCGTGATCGCCGGGAACACGGGCGCTCCTTCTTGGATGCACCACCCGCCGGTCTTCGCGTCCTGCTGCGTGCGCAGGTAGGCGATTGCTTTCTCGATCATCGCGTTCGCACTTGCAGGAATCTCCACTTGCTGCGCCGCTGGTTGCCGCCGCTCCACCGAGTCCGCGCCCGCCACCGGCGCGGTTGCCAGACCCGCCGCACACACCAACGCCATGATCATCCCCGTACGCATCGCTGTTCTCCTTTGCACGCAACGTCCTTGCCGGGAGCGTATCGCGAACGCCGTCACCCCGTCCTCCGCGCCCCGCGCCGCTTTGCCCAGATCGGCAGCACGAAGAGGTACACCCCAGTTATCCATAGCCCGAGCACCACGCACGCGCTGGGCAGGAATACCCACAGCTTCACACCCGAATGAAACCACGAGCCGTCGTGCAGGCTCTCGATGAGGTCGCTCCGGCGCGTCGCAACCTGCAGCACCTTCCCCTCCGCCGCGCACACCTGCACTTCCTTCCCGGCCTTGCCGATCACCTTGATCACGCCGTCCGAGGGCTTGTAGTCCAGGCGCAGCACGTCGTCCCACCCCGTGATGCCTGATGCCGGGTGCGACACCGCCGCGGCCAGCACACTCTCCAGGCAGAGCGTGGAGCCCAAGGACATCACCGCCGGCGCTGCGACCGGCGGCTGCACCCACGCCACCTCCTTCTTGAGCAGCAGCAGAATGCCGGTGCAGATGACTACGAGGAACGGCAGCATCGCCGCGGCCGCGCCCCAGCGGTGGAGGCGCCGCGACCAGAGATTGATGCGGGAACGGATCGAGACTTCGGGCATACGCACCTTTGTGTCGTGGCTCAGGCCTCACCCACCCATCCGTACGTGACGTACTCGCACGCAACCGTGCCGTCCTCGTGCAGGTCCAGGAGCGCGTAGCCGGGGTCGCTGCGCAGCGGGTTCCAGCCCTTCACGTTCAGCCCCGCGGCGGTACGTTCCTGCTTGCTCTTTTCCTGGCTCTTCCACCAGTTGCCGCTGACCGCGCCGTTGTTGAGGTAGCGCACGCCCTGGAACGTCACGTCCTCCTGCGTGTGGATGTGCCCGCTGATGGCGGCCTTTACCTGCGGGCAGTTGGCAAAGAGGCTCACGATCCGCTTGGCGTCCAGGCACATGAGCCCGCCCGACAGTTCCCACTTGCCGCCCACGGCCCGCGTGTCGGCCAGCACGGTGCTGATATTGATGATCGGGATGTGGCTCAGCACGAGCGCGTGCTCGCCCTGCTTCATGCCGCCCAACTCGCCCTTCAGCCACTCGAACTGCGCATCGTCGAGGCCGCCCAGGTAGCCGTTGCCGTCGGGCTGGATCGTGTCGAGCACCACGATCTTCCAGTTGCCCTGCATGAAGGAGTAGTACTGCCGCTCCATGCCCAGCACATCGCAGAACCGCTTCTTGCCAAAGAGCGGCTCGTCGCCGGTGCAGCCGGAGTTCTTCTTGTTCCAGCCCCAGATGTCGTGGTTGCCCATGCAGTGGCGCACGGGGATCTTCGCGTTCTCCGCGAAGATGCGCGTGAAGATGTCCCACTGGGTTTTCGCCCGTGCATCGCCGGCGTCGAACGAGTCCATGATCAGGTCGCCGCCGGTCAGGATGAGGTCGGGCCTGTCGGCCTGCGCGTGCACGTGCGCGATGGCCGCGGCGAGCCCATCGGGCGCGTTGCGCTCGGGCTGCACGTGCGTGTCGGTCATGTGGGCGATGCGGGCGACGCGGCCGCGGCGTGATGCGGGCGTGGCGCGGGCGGTGCCGATGGCCGCGCCGCCGAGAGCGAGCAGGCCCGCGGCTTGCAGGACGGAGCGGCGGGAGGCGGTGGGGGTGGGGGCGGGGGTGGTCATGAGGGGTCTCCGGATGCGGGGTTGGGCGTGCAGCATCGCCGATTCCGGGCGGGTTGGCAAGGGGCGTTGGTAATGTTCATGGAGGCTGCACGTACCATCGGGCATGAAGCAGGCTTTTCAGGTGGTGCTTGGCGTGTCGTTGGCGGTCGTCGGCGTGGCGGGGGCGCAGACCGACCCGGGGCTGGCCGCGCCGGACCAGCCGGTGGTGAAGCCGTCGATTGAGCTGACGGCCAAGCCACCGACGATGCCGGCGGACCGGCAGCCGATCGCGATTGAGCTCATGCGCAAGGAGGGCGCGCGGTCGATGCAGCACGTGCAGTGCGGCGATGCGCAGCGGTTCATCTTCGCGATCAACTGGCTGCCCGCGCCCGAGCCGCGGACGCTGTACCGCAACAAGGAGACGCGCGAGTGGCTGAGCCAGGAACAGTTCAACATGCTGGATGATGCGGGTCGGCAAGGGCTGGAGCTCGCGTCGGCGGACATGTACTTCTATTACTACACGCGGTACGGCTCGCCGGTGGCGTACGCGCGGCCGCTGGACATCCTGTGTGCGCAGCTGGGCGGCGGCACGGCGCTGCGCGGGAAGAAGGTCGTGGACTTTGGGTTCGGCGGCATCGGGCATCTCCGGCTTCTCGCGAGCATCGGCGTGAACGTGACGGGCGTGGAGGTGGACCCGCTGCTGCGGGCGCTGTACTCATCGCCGGATGATGTCGGGCTCGTGCCGGGCACGGGCATGACGGAGAAGACGCCCGACGGCGTGCTGCGGCTGGTGTACGGCCAGTGGCCCGCGGACCCGGTGACGGTGACAGAGGTGGGCGATGGGTACGACGTCTTCATCAGCAAGAACACGCTGAAGCGCGGGTATGTGCACCCGGAGCCGCCGGAGGGCCAGACGGTCGATCCGCGCCGGCTCATCAACCTGGGCGTGGACGACGAGCAGTTTGTGAGTGAGGTGGCGCGCATCCTGAATCCCGGCGGTTTGTGGGTGGTGTACAACATCTGCCCGGCGCCGGCGAAGGAGGGCGAGGCGTACATCCCGTGGGCGGATGGGCGGTTCCCGTTTGATCGCGCGCTCGTGGAGAAGCACGGGTTTGAGGTGATCGCGTGGGACCAGGACGACAAGGCGGTGATGAGCGAACTGGCGAAGGCGATGTACTGGGACAAGCCCGCCGCGGGGGGCGCGGGGATGGACCTGGAGAACGACCTCTTCGCGCACTACACGCTCTTGAAAAAGTCGGCGCAGATTGAGTTCGAGGTGCCTGTCAAGAGCACCGGGACGCCGGCGTCGCAGTGAGTGGCGAGATGCTCAGCCGAAGTTCACGGTGAGTGAGATCTTGGGGCCCGCGAGGGCCTTGGAGACGGGGCAGCTCACCTTGGCGGTTTCGGCGTGCTTCTGGAAGTCCGCGGCGCTCATGCCGGGGACTTTGCCGGTGAGCTCGAGCTCGATCTTGGGAATCGAGAATCCCGGGCCGTCCTTCTCCAGGTAGACCTTCGCGGTCGTCGTGAGGGATTCGGCGGTGAAGCCCGCAGCGCCCAGGAGCGCGGAGAGCTGCATGGTGAAGCAGCCCGCGTGCGCTGCGGCGATGAGTTCCTCGGGGTTGGTGCCCTTGCCATCGGCCGTGCGCGCGCGGAAGTCATAGGGCGCATCGAGCGTGCCGCTCTGGGCCTTGATGTGGCCCTTGCCTTCGGTGAGGTTGCCGGACCAATGGGCCTGTGCGCTGCGTGGGGGCATGGGTGGGTTCCTGCGTGTGGTGGGACGCGTTGATGCGGCCCTCGGTGGATACTACGGCCCGGAAGGGAGGCCCGCGAGGGCCTCGGCGTGCGCAGGTTCCGATGCCGGCGCACGGGTGTGGTCGCGTGCGGCGGCGCGGGCTTCGCGAAGGGCGAAGAACTTTTGCACGCTGGCGTCCATCGGCGGGGGCTCGGATGCCTCGGATTCCATCGACGGGGATTCCGGAGCGGCGTGGGTGTTGATGGAGAGGGTGCGCGTGGGGGTGTGCACGGGGCTTGTGTCTTCGCGGTGTTCGCGCGGGGTAAGGCGGAGCGTGGGGGGCGTGGTGCCGGTCCGGACTTCTGTCGCAGCGGGCGATGCGGCCGCGTTGGGCGCGTGGGTGGTGGTGCGGAGCACTCGGAGGATGACGGAGGCCGCGCGGAGGGCGAGGGCGCGGGTGCGGAGGTGGATGAGGTCGGGTGATGGGTTGTGGCGGGTGAAGGGCGCGGCCGTTTGTGCTGCGGCGTCTGTGGGTGCGGGGTCTGTGGGCCCGGGCGTGGTGGTGGCGTGGGGGGTGTGCTGGTTGAAGTCGTGCAGGACCTTTGCGGCACACTCGGCGGCGGCGGAGAGGTGGGCGCTCGCGATGAGGTGGGCGCGTGCCGCGGCGAGCGTGCAGAGGGAGCGGTACGCGGCCTGGATGTGGGGCTCTTCAAACCAGCGTGCGAGCGCGGCGACGGTGGTGTTGGCCTGCGCGGCGGCCTGGTGCAGCGTCACGTCGGGGTCGATGAGGGCGCTGAGCACGGCATCGGCGTGGGCGGGTGTGGGGTCGAAGGTGGGGAGGGCGGGGGGCATTCG
>DATAKA010000126.1:0-8477 GCA_036261855.1 Phycisphaerales bacterium
AACCGATTTCGGCGCCGCCGCAGGCGTCAAAGACCGACACGATGGTGTCGAGCTGGCCGCCGCAGGTGCTGAAGTTGAAGCAGCCGGCGTTGGGTGCGGTGAAGGAGTACCAGACGTCATGGAAGCCCGCGCTGCCGCCGAAGCCGCAGGAGGCCGCGCCGTCTTCGGTCGCGCCCGTGTTGTCCACCGTCACGGCGGAGCCGAGAGTGATGGGAAGGGCGTTGGCGCAGTTGTCGTTGTTGGGGGCCGGGGGTGCCTGCGTGATGGTCAGCGTACCGTTGCCGTTCACCGGGGTGTTGCTCCACTCGGCGACACGGATCAGGTACGTGGTGTTGGCCGTCGCGGCGAGCGTCACGCGGCTGAGGAGGCCGCAGAAGTCGTCGTTGCAGGCAAGCTCGCTGCCGCCGCAGGTATCGAGCACGCTGACGATGGTGTCACCGATGGAGCCCGCCGTGCAGGTGTCGATGAAGTAGTTATCGCTGGTGGTGGGGGTGAAGGTGAACCAGATGTCGGCGGTGCCCGTCTGGCCGCCGAAGCCGCACGAGGCCGACCCGTCGATGGTCGCGCCCGTGTTATCCCAGGGGTGAGCACCGACGCCGACGGCCGTGGCGCTGGCACAGTTGTCGTTGGCGGGCTGCGCAAACGCAGCGCACGCCAAGGCGAGCGCCGCGGAGACGCCCACCTTGATGCAAGAACCGTTTCTCATGAATACTCCCAACCTTTCTGCTCGAGAGAGCCGCGAGATGAGCACCGTCCGCGCGGAACGATGGCGCGGATGGACCAGAGTCGGGGGACTTCAAGACCCCCCCGTCGATGCAGTTATCTCACCACGAGACCCCGCCCTCTGTCAAGGGCAAACCGGACGTTCCATCGGGTTTTGCCCCCCGAGTTGGTGAAATGGACGGGTCGGCACCCAATCGTTGACGCCCCGCGCGGGCGGTATGCTTGCCCCGCATGAACATCAGTCTGAAGTGGCTCAACGCGTACCTGTCGCCGTCTCCCGGCACTGCGCCGCTCACCGTGGAGCAGGCAGAAGCAATTCTGATGGCTCAGGGGTTGCCGGCGGAGACGCGCACCCCGATGCAGACCTGCGAGGGGCCGGATGTTGCTATTGACCTTGAAATCACGAGCAATCGGGGTGACTGCCTCTGCCACTTCGGGGCAGCACGGGAGATCGCGGCGAGCCCGGCGGGGGCGTATGGGCTGACTCCGCCGCACTTTGACCCCGCCCCAATGGGCGGAGAAGCGGTTGAGCAAGTTCTCGGACTCGAAAACATGGTGCCTGACGCGTGCCCGCTGTTCCTCGCGCGGGTTGTGCGCGGTGTGAAGGTGGGCCCCAGCCCCGCGTGGATGCGTGCGCGGCTGGAGGGAGTCGGGCAGCGCCCCATCAACAATATTGTGGACGTCACGAACTTCATCGCGCTGGAACTGGGCAACCCGTGCCACGTGTTTGACCTGAAGAAACTCGCGGGCCCAAAGATCGTGGTGCGGTATGCGCGCGAGGGCGAGAGGTTGACAACTCTGGATGGCAAGCAGCGGGCGCTGAAGGCCGACGAACTCGTCGTCGCCGATGCGGAGCGGGCGCAGGGACTCGCCGGTGTCATGGGCGGCGGGGACAGCGAGGTGACCGAGGGCACGACCGACGTGGTCCTCGAGGTGGCGACGTGGGACCCGGTGAGCGTGCGGCGCGCAGCGCGCCGGCATCAACTGCGGACGACGGCGTCGTACCGGTATGAGCGCATCGTGGATGCGCGGACGCTGGAATTCGCGGCGGACCGCGCCGTGGCGTTGCTCTGCGAGTTGGGCGGCGGCAGGGCGTGCGCCGGAGAACTGCGTGCCGGCGCGTCGATGCCAGCGATGACGACGGTGCGGTTCCGTCCCGCGCGGTGCAGCATGCTGCTGGGGTACACGCTCCCGGTCGAGACGATGGTGCGGCACCTGCGTGCGGTGGGCGTGGAGGTTGGTCCGCTGGGGCGCGGCGGCGAAGAGCTCCTGTGCGAGATCCCCCCGCACCGGCCGGACCTGACGCGCGAGGTGGACCTGATCGAGGAGGTCGGGCGCATCCAGGGCCTCGACTCGGTGCCGATCCATGAGAAAGTGGCTGTGCGGGTAACGCCGCCCCAGAAAGACCGGCTGGCGCGCCGGGAGATTTCCAGCGTGCTCACGGGGCTGGGGTTCTTTGAAACGGTGACGTTCAGTTTTACATCGCCCAAAGACGCCAAGGCGTTCGTGCCGGCGGGGCTGGAAGTGATCCAGTTGGACGACGAGCGGCGCGGCGAGGAGCCGGCCCTGCGGCCCAGCGTGCTGACGGGGCTGATGGCGACGCGCCGGCAGAACCAGCACGGGAATGTGTCGCGCGCGGGGGGCGTGCGGCTCTTCGAGATCGCGGCGGCGTATGCGGAGAAGAAGAACCCCGGCGGCCCGATAGAGTCGGTGGAGCACCTCAACCTCGGGCTGCTGCTGGACGTGCCGGGCAAGGGCCGGGCCGAGGACGTGCAGGAGGCGGTGCGGACCACGCGCGGCGCGGTGGAGTCGATCGTGAAGGTCACGCACGGCACCGGCGCGGCGTTGGTCTTTGAGCCCGCGCCGCCGCACTGCGCGGCGTTCGACGCGGGTGCGTTCGCCGCGATCCTGCTCGCGGGCGAGCGGATCGGCTCCTTCGGTCTCGTCGGCCGTTCCGTCCAGGCGTCGTACGACCTGTCGGCGCAGGTGGTCGCGTGTGAGGTTTCGCTGACGGCACTGACCCGTGCCTATCCACCCAAGAGCCAGGTGGTGCTACCACCGGCGTTCCCGGGCATCGAACGCGACCTGTCGCTGGTGGTGGACGAGTCGGTGCGGTGGGCGAACATCGAGGGGCTGGTGAAGAAGAACCACGCAGCGCCGATGGACGGCGTGGAGTTCGTGGGTACGTTCCGCGACGAGAAGAAGCTGGGCAAGGGCAAGAAGAGCGTGACGCTGCGGCTGTCGTTCCGGGATCCGTCCCGCACGCTGCGGCACGAAGAGGTGGATGCGCCGGTCCAGCGGTTGATCGACAACCTCAAGCGCGATCTTGTGTTTGAAATCCGGTCATGACTTGCCCCGTTCAGCCCTTGTTGGCCTGAACGCGGGCATAGCCACCGGCGTGCTCAGTACTCCACGCTGACGCCCACGCTCGCGACCAGCGCGGTATCGTCATCATCGTTGTATTCGGTGCCGAGGTCGCCCATCAACTGCGCGTTGACGCCGACGTAGCAGGACCACGCGCCGTAGCGGCCGGAGACGGGCAGGTCGAAGGCGAGGGTTGCGCCGATACTGGCGAAGCCGAAGAAGTCATCGTCCCCGGCCCCGCCCTCGCCGTCGTCATGCTCGTAGTAGTCCGATGCGCTGACGCCCACGATGACCGGGAACGAGAGGTTCAGCGTTTCCTCTTCGTTGAGTGCAAGCGAGGGCTCGATGGCGACCTGGGCGTAGACGCCCTTGCCGAAGCCGTCGGAGGTGCCCTCGCCGGTCTCGATGATCACCATCGCGCTGGGGGCAAGCGCGAAGTCCTCCAGACACTCCGAGTCGTCGTACGACACGCTGAACTGGAGTTCCTCCACGGTCGTGAAGGCGTCGCTGGGGCTGACAAACCAGCCGTACTGCGCACCCAGTTCCCAGTTGCCGGTCGCCGCGGTGAGGCCGAAGTAGATGTCGGACTCGTACCACGCCGCGAGCGTGCCGTCTTCGGTGCCCGCGTCGGTCTCTTCGTCGTGCCAACTGTTCCACGAGCCCGCGATGGCCTGCAGGGTCCATGTGTCGTTGTTCACAAGGTCGACGCCGACGGTCGCCCAGGGCTGCGCGATGAGCCCGTCATCCTCGATGCGCAGGCCCCGGTAGAAGTAGGCGCTGCTGAGGTCGATGCCCAGAGAGAAGTGGACCGCGCCGCCGTTGACTACGGGCGTTTCATCCTCGGGCTCAGCACCGAGGGGTAACGGGAGCGGTGGCCTGGGGAGCGCAGCTTCGCCGGTGTTCGGTCCGGGCAGCACCTCAAGCGAGAACTCCGCGGCGGTGGCCAGCGAAGACCCCCCGTCCTGGGCCCGGAGGCTGTGTGTCGCGGCCAGACCAGTGGCGGCCACAAGGAACCAGGTGCGCATAGCCACTCCTCTTGAAAACGGATACAGACGGCCGTCGCATCGGCCGTGGGTTCCACCGAGTTGACCGCGCACGCGGCGCAGGCCGTGAATTCCCAAGTTGTTGTGATAAACTCAGCGTTTCATGGCCGAGAACCCTCAACCCGATCGCACGGAGAACACCGATCGTGGTGACGCGCAAGGTCTGCCTGCGTGGGGGAGCGAGGGGTTCGAAGACCGGATCGCGCGGCTGAACAGGAAAGCGCGTGGGTTGCCGGCAGCGCCCGGTGTGTACCTGATGAAGGACCACAAGGGCGTGGTCATTTACGTGGGCAAGGCGCTGAGCCTGCCGGACCGCGTGAGCAGCTACTTCGTGCCCAGCACGGAGCTGGGCTATTCGAAGCAGCCGATGCTCGAGGTCGTCTACGACTTCGAGGTGCTGGAGTGCGAGAGCGAGTGGGAGGCGCTGCTCACGGAGAACCGGCTGATCAAGGACACGCGGCCGCGGTTCAACGTGCGGCTGATGGACGACAAGACATTCCCCTACCTCGTGGTGACCACCAAGGAAGACTTCCCGCGGGTGTTCGTGACGCGGAACCCAACGGGTGCGGGCGACGAGGAGCTGCGCGACCTCATGAAGAGCGCCCGGGTCTTCGGGCCGTTCACGAACGCGGGGGCGCTGCGGGAGGCGGTGCAGGTGCTGCAGCGGGTGTTCAAGTTCCGCACGTGCTCGCTGACGATTCTTGAGAACGACCCCAAGAACAAGTTCTTCCGGCCGTGCCTGCTCTACAACATCGGGCAGTGCACCGCGCCGTGCGCCGGCAAGATCGCGGCGGAGCCGTACGGCGCGGACGTGGACCGGTTCACGCGGTTCCTTTCGGGGAAGCAGAGCGTGATGCTGCGGGAACTGCGGGCAGAGATGGAGCAGGCCGCGGCGGATATGAAGTACGAGAAGGCCGCGGCGATCCGCGACCAGATCCGGGCGATCGAGCGGCTGGGGGAGCGTGCGAACGCGCGCGACGGGTGGCAGCCGGAAACCGAGAACGTGATCATCGAGCCCGACAAGGCGCTGAAGAGCCTGCAGAAGACGCTTGTGCAGCACGGCATGGCCGAGGACGGCGTGATCCGCTGCATCGAGGGGATCGACATCGCGCACCTGCAGGGGAACGAGACGGTGGGCAGCAAGGTGTGCTTCATCGATGGGCGGCCCTTCAAGGATGAGTACCGGCGGTACAAGATCCAGAGCGTGAACAACGACGACTACAGCAGCATCCGCGAGGTGGTGCTGCGGCGCTACCGCGAGGCGGGTGAGGGGCACGAGCTGTACCCGGACGTGATCCTGATCGACGGCGGCCTGGGGCAGTTGCACGCGGCGCTGGAGGCGTTCCAGAGTCTGGCCGTCAAGCCGCCGATGGTGATTTCGCTCGCGAAGAAGGAAGAACTGGTGTACGTGCAGCGGGAGAGCGAGCCGATCCGGCTGTCACGCGAGAACGTGGGGCTGAGGCTCTTGCAGGCGATCCGCGACGAGGCGCACCGGTTTGCGCAACACTACCACCACGTGCTGAGGCGGAAGCGGACGCTGGGGGAGGAGTAGCCTACTTCGCTCGCCCGACGACCAGTGACATCGCGGTCTGCGCGATCACGCCGTAGTGCTCGGTGGAGCGGATGGCGAAGGTGTGGACGTGCACCTCGCGGAAGAGGTGCTTGACGCTCACCATGAGCTCGCGCCGGGACTCGCACCACGTGAGGCACGGCCGGCCCCGGAAGAAGCCCCAGCGGGCCTGGTACGTCACTTCCCATGAGCCATCCTCGAGCGTCTTGGTGACGCGCGGCTCGACGCGGGCGACCTTGGCCGCGGCGGCGATGTGCGCGGGCATGGTGGCGCGGAGGCGGGCCTGCGCTTCGGCGGGCGTGATGGCGGCGAGGGTGCGCGCGGCCGGGGCGGTGGCTGCGTGGGGCGAAGGCGGAGCCGGTGCGAGCGGGGCGGCGGTGGGGGTGGCGGGGGTGACGGCAGGGGCGTCGGGCCGGGCGCGGGATGGTGCTGCGTTGCGCGGGCCGCGGTCGGTGGAAAGGCCGGGCGCGGGCGAGGGTGCGCCGCCCGCCGCGCGTGAGGAGGAGTTGCCCGCGCGGCCGCCTGTGTTGGCGCGGTTGGGCTCGGGGCGGAAGTTGGTGGGGGGCGGGGGCATTGGGGAGGTTGGGGCGGGGGCGAGTATAAAGGATGCGGGGGCCGGGGTTCTTGGGTCGCGCACTTTCTGACCTAGGTGACAGCATCACCACACCGTTTCCACCCCGGGAGGGCTCCGAACCCGCCCCTTTCCCTATCCTCGCCGACCCATGAGCACTTCGCCTTCTTCCAAGCCCCGCATCCTGACCGGCGACACCCCGACCAACACCGGCCTGCACCTGGGGCACTGGGTGGGGTCGCTGGAGCGGCGGGTGGCGCTGCAGGATTCGTACGACTGCTACTTCCTGATCGCCAACATCCACGCGTTCACGACGCTGGCGGAGAAGCCCGCGGAGATCCGGGCCAACACGCTGGGGATCATCAAGGACTGGCTCGCGGCGGGGATCGACCCCGACCGCAGCACGATCGTGATGCAGAGCGAGATCCCGGCGATCGCGGAGCTGTCGTGGTTCTTTGCGATGCTGCTGACGTTCAACGACGTGATGGGCAACCCCACGCTGATCCATGAACTCGAGACCAAGGGCCTGAAGGACCGGTACTCCTTCGGGTTCCCGATGTACACCGTCGGTCAGTGCTCGGACATCCTCACCTTCCGGCCGGAACTTGTCCCCGTGGGCGAGGACCAGGAGCCGCACATCGAGATGTGCCGCAAGGCCGCGCGGAAGTTCAACCACACGTACTGCGGCGTCAGCGTCCGCACCGAGGACAAGGACCATGCCGCGCAGGGCGGGCTGTTCCCCGTGCCCAAGGCCCTCATCGGGCGCGTGGGGCGGCTGGTGGGCACCGACGGCAAGGCGAAGATGAGCAAGAGCCTCAACAACGCGATATTCCTCGCGGAAACCGACAAGGCGGTGCAGAAGAAGGTCAACGGCATCGCGGCGGGGCGGGCGGGCACGACGGCACCGTTCAGCGAGGACAGCCCGCTGCTGCAGTACATCCGCGCGTTTTTGCCTCAGGAGCGGGCGGACGAGATCGTGGCGCAGTGCGCGAGCGGCAAGGAGGTGTTCGATGGGCACCTCAAGGCCGAGGTGGGCGCGGCGATCAACGCGATCCTGGAGCCGATGCGTGCGCGGCGGGCGAAGTTGGAGGGCGAGGCGGGGGACGCGATGGTGAAGGACCTCCTGAAGACGCACACGCGGAAGGCGAACGCGGTGGCGGAGGAGACGCTGCAACTCGCGAAGGAGAAGATGGGGTTGGGGTGGGGGAAGAGGACGCTGGCGTTCTAGCCAAACAGTCCTCGTTGTCCACCAATATCCTCCGTCCCCGCGATGTTGCAGAACTTCAGGCCCAGCGGGTGTTTGCTCGCGAACACGAGACGAAACATGGGACCCTTTGGTCCATCGAGTGACCAAGTCTTGTGGTGAGCATAACCGAGCCGCGCGAGTTGGCTGCAGTATAAGTCAGCGAACAACTCAACAAGGCGCGATCCGCTGTGGTCATCCATTTTGTTGTAGTGACTCCTCCAGTCGCACTCCTCCCCGAGAAAAAGGTCAAGCTTGAGCGACTTTCGCGGGTAGTAGTTCTGATGGACATTGCGGACCAAGTCAACGTGATCGCTAAACAACACCAAGAGATCCATCGCCCGTGCCTTCGACAACTTCTCAATTGTCTTGTAGTGAGCCGAGAGTGAGTATGGATCGATGAATGCGAAATTGAGCGAGCGAGCTGGGATGTCCGCCGCGACCCGATCAATGATCGAGTTGACATCCCCCCAGTGTGGCTTTACTTCGCCCGCGTACTTAGCCTTCTGCACTCGAGCGATCGCAGCGTTCAGATTGGATCGATCCTCATCGACAAGCACCAACCTAGAGAATGATTTCGTCGGGCCGAGTGTTGCCGCAATCACCGCCGAGCCAGGATATCGCCGCGGTCTCTCGCCGGGCTCTTGGACAACAGACACGCCGCAACCACAAAACAAGTCGATGTATGTCAAGCCATCGGGAAAGGCGCGATTACCGTGCATTCCTGTGCAAAACTGCTCCAAGTAGTAGCACAGATACTGGAGTTTCTGGGCCGTCCACATTCCGCCCGTCGTGACTACTGGAAGATTGTCGTCTCCAGAAGTGGCCGACATTGCTTTATTCCACGCCTCACGCCCTCGATGTTTGTGGCTGGCCATGTATCCCCTCCGGCATCTCGTCCCATGTTCTCCGCCCCAGCCTTCTTCCTGTCCTCTTCTTCTGCACCCCACCCCACTGCTTGAA
>DATAKA010000130.1:0-23380 GCA_036261855.1 Phycisphaerales bacterium
GGACACGAACGGGACGAGCACTTATCACGGCGCGAACATTGAACCGATTCACCCGGCGTACGCCATGGAAGAGTACTACTGGTGGCACTGCGTTGCGGATCGAGTGACCACGGTGCGCCGCGTTGGCTGGGCGAATCTCTGGAACGCTGAGGTTGTTCGGCGGCTTGACGCTCGCGGAGTCCTGGCTGACCTTCCTCTGGAGTCATTTGTGATGTTTGAGAAGCCGCAGAAGATTGGGGGTCACATCAAACGCCTTGGGTCGGGTCACGCGATCGTCCAGCTCACACAGGAAGTACTCGACAGTGCGGGGGGATCGATCGGCGGAAGGTGGGGCGGATTGGGGGAGAAGCAGGGCGGTACGCTCAATTACGCACGGTGTGAGTGGCGTCGGCGGCTTCGTGAAAGTGGCGTGATGCTGTAGTCACACTTGGCGGGCTTCATGCGGCCCAGAACGAATGTCAGACGCTCTTGTGGAGGTGGCACGACGTTGGTGCCACGCGCCTGCGCCGGACCATGCTTCGGCACGCGGTCATAGAGACTTGTGTGGTGATCGCAGGTTGTTCGTCTTGCAGTAGATCCGGACGTCTTGCGCGATGTCGAGCATCTGGGGCGTCAGGTCGTCGTGGATCCACGTTCTGCGCTCGGTGTCAAAGAACGCGGCTTCCAGCACGCCGGGGAGGCCGAATGCCGGGCTGAAGCCTCGGAACTGCAGCGAGTGTTCGCGCGCCCGGTGAAACCGGGTGGGGAGCGCCCTCACCTTGAGCCACATCGGTGAATCCGACTTCCAGTCGAGGACGCTGTCAGTAAAGTTGTCCCACCGCAACGGCAGGACACACTCGGGTTCCTTCAGTTCGACAGTGCCGATGCGGCTGCAATTGCTCTGGTTGGAGTGTGCAAAGTTGAAGGGGAGGAACGCGAAGATCATCGCGTTCTGAACTGAGAACGTCGCATCACCGATGTTGGCAGGAGCAGATTCAAGGTGTGGCCGCGTCCCGGCAAGGAGCAGCATTCGCGATGGCGAGTTGACGCGGAGCACGACCACACGCGCGTAGCCGTGGTTGCCCACCCGGCACGAGTACACGGCACCGGGGGTCGGGGACTTCGTCTGGCGGGCAGCCATTGCATGGGACAGTAAGGATGGACGGAGCGGAACTGAGTTCTGCGGTGGGCGCCGACGACGTTGGTGCCACCCGCCCACCCTGCCACCTTATTCTTGCGGCGCGGCACAGGTTGTCGCCGACGGTGGTGCCCGGTTGACCATCATCCATCGGGAGAAGCTCGTTGAGCTACAAGATGCGCAAACCGGATAACAGTGTGCTTCGCACCACGGCCTTCGGCCTGGGCCTGGTGGCTTTGTCGATTGCAGTGCTGTTTGCAGGTGGCATTCTGCGGGTAAGAACGCGCACTATCCCCGTCATGTATGACAAGCCACCGGTGTTTGCGCTCATTGAGAATGGGGCCGGTCTGACGGAGATCGAAAAGTACCTCAAGGAGCATCCGCGGATCGAGGACTCGATGGACCCGTACGGCGACGGGTCGCCAGTGTTTACGGCGGTGTCGCGGAACCGTAGTGACGCACTTGAGGTGCTGTTAAGTCATGGATTCAGCGTGAATGAACGGGGTGGTCCAAACATTCAAAAACAGACCCCGTTGCAATGGGCGGTGATATGCGACAACACAGAGGCGGCAAGGATTCTTGTGGAGCGAGGTGCGGACACGACGCTTCGGAACCACGAAGGACTTACCGCACATGAACTTGCACGGAGGCTATCGCGCACTTCCGTTCTGGAAGTGCTGGAAAAGCAGTGAGTGATGTGGATGGTGGCACGGTTCCTCAAAGGGAAGGGGGTGCCGGGGGAAACCGCTTAGGTTTCCCCGGCGTCAGGGTCCATTCACGCGAAGTCCTCGCGTGGATCCTGTCCGAGCCCTTCTTACTGCAGGTTCACCGGCATCACCACGTACATGAAGTCCGTCCCGCTCTTGATGAGGCCGGGCTTGTTGCTGGCCTTGAGCTCCATGATCACTTCGGGCTCGGTCATCACCTTCAGGGCATCGACGATGAACTGGGGGTTGAAGCCGATTTCCATGTCGTCGCCGTCGTAGCCGGCGAGGTCGACGGTGATCTGGGCTTCGCCCACTTCGGCGGCGCGGCTGGAGAGCTCGAGCTGCTTGTCCTTGCCCTTGAAGACCAGGCGCACGCCGCGGGACTCTTCGTTGGTGAGGAGCGCAGCGCGGCGGACCGCGCTGGAGACGACGTCGCGGTCGAACGAGACCTTCTTGTCGTGGTCCTTGGGGATGACGTCCTCGTAGGGGGGGAATGCGCCCTCGACGAGGTTGGAGACCAGCAAGGCGCGGCCGGGGCTGGCGGCGGTGCCGAAGGAGAAGAAGATCTGCGCATCGGTGATGGCGATCTGCACGGGCTCTTCGTGCTGGCTGATGAGCTTCTGCAGCATGCCCAGGGCCTTGGTGGGCACGATGCAGGAGACGCCCTTGGCGTCCTTCTCACCGCCGGTGAGGTTGGCGCGGGCGAGGGCGAGGCGGCGGCCATCGGTGGCGACCATCTCGAGGCGCTTGCCGTCGCGCTTGAAGAGCACGCCGTTGATGGCGTAGCGGGAGTTCTCGCGGGCGGTGGCGAAGAGCGTGCGGGCGACGAGCTGCGAGAGGGAGCCCGAGGGGTGCGTGATGGTGGCCTTGGCCTTGGGCGCATCGCCGGTGCCGGCGACGACGGCGGCGTAGTCGGGGATGGGCGGGAATTCGGCCGCGGGGTAGCCGTAGACCTTGAAGTGGGCATCAGCGCCTTTGATGTGGAGGGCTTCACCGTCGAGCTCGAGGGTGAGGGTGGGTTCGCCCTCTTCGGCGGCGACGATGGAGCGGAGCTTGTCGGCGGGGACGAGGGCCTCACCGGCCTTCTGGACGTCCACCTGCGAGAGGCTGAGCTTGAGGGCGATCTCGGCGTCGGTGGCGGAGAGCGTGAGTTCGCCCGCGCCGCCGTGCTTGGTGGCGACGAGCTTGACGCAGCCCAGTTGGGGGCGTGGGGAACGGGCGGCAACCGCGCCCGACACGAGGTTGATGGCGTCCAGGAGAGCGCCGCGATCGCAGATGACCTTCATAAGTGCGCGAGTGTAGTCGGTGCATTTTCGGGGTTCACGCGGATCGGCCGTCCTATCCTGCAACGACGGTCACCCGATTGGTTTGTGTTTGGCCCTGGGCCTTGGCGGGAGAGCCCCGCCTGCGGATGAAACACGCCGCGCCGGGCATTCTTTTTGGGTCGCGGCGGCGCGACCACCATCGACTCCCACGGCACCCTGGCCCGCCCCGGAGGGGCGTGCCCCAGCAAAGGACGCACCCGATGTCTTTCGACGCAGTTGTCCACGCCCAGGCTATCGAGATCGACCGGCTGTCCCTTGAGATGTGTGCCGCGGCGGGCAGCGGGCACCCGACGAGCGCCGCGAGCATCGGGCACATCGTGACGGTGCTGATGTTCAACACGATGCGGTGGGACACGGACCACCCGGACTATCCGACGAGCGACCGGCTGGTGCTCTCCGAGGGTCACGCGTGCCCGGCGGTGTACGCGGCGTGCGCGAAGCTGGGCGTGGCGTACGGCAAGGACCCCGCGAAGCGCAAGAAACTCAAGGTGGAGGACCTCAAGAGCCTGCGGATGCTGAGCAGCGAATTGGAGGGGCACCCCAACCCGATGGAGGGCTTCCCGTTCTTTGACGCGGCGACGGGGTCGTTGGGTCAGGGGCTCTCCGTTGCGGCGGGTATTGCGCACGCGGCGAAGATGGACGGGCTGGACAAGCGGGTGTACTGCATCGTGGGCGACGGCGAGGCGCGCGAGGGGCAGATCGCCGAGGCGATGGACTTCATTGTCGATCAGAAGCTGCGGAACTGCCTGGTGATCTTCAATTGCAATGAGTACGGGCAGGCCGACCGGGTGAGCATCCAGCAGTCGCCGGACGTGCTGATCGCCAAGCTGGAGGCGGCGGGCTTTGAGGCACTCGCGATCGATGGGCACAGCCCGAGCCAGATCAAGAAGGCGTTCGATACGTTCATCGAGGGGCAGGGCAAGCCGGGCAAGCCGTTTGCGGTCGTGGCGAAGACGGTGAAGGGGTGGGGGAGCCCGAGCATCCAGGGCGGCGGCTGGCACGGCAAGCCGCCGACGGGCGATGCGCTCAAGCGTGCGATCACGGAGCTGGAGTCGCGGCGCGTGGAGCTGACAAGCGCGCTCTCGAACGCGGACCAGTTCACGATCCAGCCGCCGGCGGAGGCGGCCGCGCCCAAGGAGGTCGGGGAGATCCCGACGCTGGGCGAGGCGATGAAGCGGCAGGACATGGCGTCCTTGTACCAGTCGGGCGTGCTGGCGACGCGCCGGGCGTACGGCATCGCGCTGCGGGAACTGTGCAAGGCGAACCCGAACATCGTGGCGCTGGACGCGGACGTCTCGAACAGCACGTTCAGCGAGATGGTGCGGAAGGACCCGGCGATCTCGTCGCGGTTCGTGGAGTGCAAGATCGCCGAGCAGCACATGATCTCGGCGGCGGTGGGCTTCTCGGCGGCGGGCAAGGTGCCGTTCTGCTCGAGCTTCGCGAAGTTCCTGACGCGGGCGTACGACCAGATCGAGATGGCGATCTACAGCGGGGCGAACCTCAAGATCGTGGGCAGCCACGCGGGCATCACGCTCGCGGCGGATGGGCCCAGCCAGATGAGCCTGCCGGACGTGGCGTGGTTCCGGTCGTTCAGCACGATGAAGGACCACCGGGGCAACCCGGGGTGCTACGTGCTGCAGCCCAGCGACGCCTACGCGGCGTACGCGCTGACGCAGGTGATGGCGGAGTATGAGGGCGTGTGCTACATGCGGACGCTGCGGCCGGAGACGGAGTTCATCTACTCCGACAAGCACGTGTTCAACCTCGGCGGGTTTGAAGTGCTCAACGAGGGCCGGGACATCCTGATCTGCGCCGCCGGCTACATGGTGGGCGAGGCGAACAAGGCGATGGAGGCACTCGATAAGGCGGGCATTTCGGCGACGGTGGTGGACCTGTACTCCCTGCCGTTTGACCAGGAAGGGCTGCTGGACCTGGTGTCGAGCAACGGCGGGCTGGTGCTGACAGTCGAGGACAACTTCGGCGGCGGCATCGGCAGCGCGGTGGCGGACGCGATCCTGGACGCGGGCGATGGGTTCCGGCTGCAGCAGTTGCACGTGAAGCGGATCCCGAAGAGCGCGCGGACGCCGGAGGAATTGCTCGACCTGTGCGGGATTTCCGCGGCGGCGATCCAGAAAGCCGCGATGGGGATGCTGCAGGTCGTTTGATGCAACGGACTTGTGGAGCGTGAGGGCGTTTCCGGACCATGCGCGCAGCGCGGGGCCTGTGCGTGGTGTGGCGCGCGTGCAGCTAATTCCGAGTATTCGGTTGACATAAAGACGAACTTGTGGTCCATTATGGGGTGCAGACGCGCCGCATCTTGGCGCGGGTTCTTTTGGCGGGCGTTCGCCCGTCCTGTGTGCAATGTGGTTGGGTTTCTTGGTGTCCCAAGAGAAGAAGAAAGGTTGGGTGCATGATGAAGAGCTTTGTGTGCAAGAGCGTCGGCGTTTCCGCCACGCTCGCCCTGTGCCTCGCGGCGCAGGCCGGTGAGGACTGTGCCAGCGCGACGGTGGTCGGGCTGGGCACGAATGCGTTCGTCGCCGGCGCGGTGACGGACAACAACCCCGCGGCAACCTGCGGCGGTTTCCCGAACGTGGGCGGCGACAACGACGCGTACTTCACGTTCACCCCCGCGGCGGCCGGGACGTACACGTTTGAGACGTGCAACGTCGCGCCCGGCTTCTTTGACACGGTGCTGAGCGTGTACAGCGGCACGTGCGGCGCGACGACACAGCTCGGCTGCGCGGACGACTCGGGCTGCGGCACCAACGGCTGGTCCAGCCGCGTGGCGGGCCTCTCGCTGAACGCCGGTGAGACCTACATCATCCGCGTCGCGGCGTACGACAGCGGTTCCCTGGGCGACGGCAACGGCGTGCTCACGATCATCCAGACCGGCGGCGGGACCCCCCCGGCGAACGACACGTGCGCAGCACCCGCGGTCGCCGTCGTCGGCGCCAACGCGTTCAACAACCTGAACGCGACGAACGAGGGTCCGTTCGCGTCGTGCGGTTTCGGTGGCTCGACGGGGTTCTCGGACGTGTTCTTCACGTTCACTGCGCCCGCAGCGGACACGTACCAGTTTGATACCTGCGCGTCCATCGGGCTTGACGACACCATCATCCAGGTGATCGACACCTGCGGCGGTTCCGAGCTTGCGTGCAACGACGACGCGAACTGCGGCCCCGTCGGCCTCAACAGCAGCGTCAGCGTGGCGATGACCGCCTCGCAGACGGTGCTGGTCCGCGTTTCCAGCTGGGCCGCGGCGGACGCGGGCGATGGCGTCCTGACGATCGGTTCGTTTGTGCCGCCGCCCCCGGGCGAAACGTGCGCGAACCCGGCGGTTGCCGTGCTCGGCGCCAACGCCTTTGACACGACCGGCATGGCCAACGACGACACAACGAACTGCGGCGGCTCCGGCCCCGATGCGTTCTTTGTTTTCACTCCCGCGACCAGCGGCGCGCACGTGTTCAGCACGTGCGGCACGGCCCACGACACCACGCTCGCGGTGCTGACCGATGACTGCCTGACGGAAATCGCCTGCGACGACGACACCTGCGCTCCCGCGAGCACGGTGACGGTGACGCTCACGGCGGGCGTGCCCGTCCGCGTGCAGGTGGACGGCTTTGGCGGCGCGTTCGGCGCCGGCACGCTGACCATCAGCGACAACGTCCCGCTGGGCATTCAGGGCGGCTTCTCCGGCGGCCCCGAGCTCACGACCGTTCAGGTCGGCGCGTTCGTGACCCCCGGCAACCCCCCGCCGAGCACGGGCATCGTCGCCACGGCGGACCTCTCCTCCATCGGCGGCTCCGCAACCCAGGCGCTCTACGACGACGGCACCAACGGTGACCCGGTGGCCGGCGACAACGTCTACATCTACGAGTACACCTTCCCGATCACGGTCCAGACGGGCACGTACATCTACCCGATCTCGGTCAGCGACGCCCAGGGTCGCACGGCTTCCGCCACGAGCCAGGTCGACGTGTTCGATGGCCCCAGCGGCGGCTGCTGCATCTCCGGTTCGTGCACGCTCGCGCGTGAAACCACATGCTTCGCTTCGGCGGGCGCGTGGCAGGGCAACGGCTCCGGCTGCGGTGGCCCCTCCTACGTCAACCAGGTTGCGGGCGTCGGCAACGACTTCTTCCCCATCGCCGGCACGGGCACCATGCTCGCCACGGTCTCCGCGTGCGATGACTGCGTGGAAGACCTCGCGATGCCTTTCCCCTTCAACTTCTATGGCGCTCCCGTGAGCAACATCGCCGTGTCCTCCAACGGCAACATCCAGTTCGTCGGTGCGGGCCTGGGCAATGCCCAGTTCGGCAACACGAACATCCCCGCGGTCGGCGGCCCTGAGAACGCCATCTATCCGGCGTGGGACGACTACAACACCGCCGACGGCGGCGACGTGTACTACCAGGTCTTCGGCACCAGCCCCAACCAGGTCCTGAAGATCTCCTGGGAAGGTGTGAGCGAGTTCGGCGGTGTCTTCAACAACAACAACTTCCAGGTCACGCTCTTCGAGGGCTCTGACTCCTTCATCATGCAGTACGGCAACATGGACAACCTCCCCGAGGCGTTCGCGGGTGACGTGACGATCGGCACCGAGGACTCCACCGGCACCAGCGCGACGCAGCAGTCCGCCGCGGTCGTGACCGACGACAGCGAGTTCGAGTGGAACTTCACCACGCTGCCCGGCCCCTGCGGTCCGGCGTGCGACAGCATCGACTTCAACAACGACGGGCTCTTCCCGGACACCATGGACATCGACGACTTCCTGTCGGTGTTCTCCGGTGGCCCCTGCAGCAACGACCCCAGCTGCGGCGACATCGACTACAACAACGACGGCCTCTTCCCCGACACCCTGGACATCGACGCCCTCCTGAGCGTCTTCTCTGGCGGCCCCTGCCTGGTGTAAGCCGTTCGTGCCTCTGATCGCTCAAGCCCCCGGGCCCTGCCCGGGGGCTTTTTCGTGCGCCCTACGCTCGCGGGCTTGGACTTCCGGGTCATCTCCATCGGTGCGCTGGCGGCGAACCCCATCTGGGGTGAGCGATCGCCCGCGCGGGCGGGGCACGCGACGACGACGCTGGTGCGCAGCGGCAAGGCAGTGATCCTGGTGGACCCCGCGCTGCCGGAGCAGGTGCTGCTGCCGCGGCTGCACGAGCGGGCGGGCCTGCGGGCGAAGGACGTGACGCACGTGTTCCTGACGCGGTTCAGCCCCGAGCACACGCGGGGGCTGGCGGCGTTCGGGCACGCGAAGTGGCTCATCCACGGGCCGGAGCGTGAGTCGGTGGGCGTGCAGCTCGCGACGGCCCTCAAGGACATGATGACGCGCAGCGAGTCACAAGGCGGGGTGGCGAAGGACGAGTCCCTGCGGTCCATCCTGGAGAACGACGTTGGGCTTTTGAGCCGGTGCGAGGCCGCGCCCGAGTCGCTCGCGGACCGCGTGGACCTGTTCCCGCTCCCCGGCGTGTCGCCCGGGTGCTGCGGGCTGCTCATCAGCCACCCTCGCCACACGCTGCTGGTGGCGGGCGACAGCGTCCCCACGCAGGAGCACGCCGAGCAGGGGAAGGTGATGCAGGGCGTGGGCGACATGGAGCAGGCGAAGGCGAGCTTTGAGGAGGCGATCGAGATCGCGGACCTGATTGTTCCGGGGCGGGACAATGTGTTCGTGAACCCGACGAAGAAGCCGTTCTGAGTCCATCACCACGAAGGCACGAAGAGCACGGAGGGATGCAGGAATGAAGGCGGATTGCCCGTTGTGCGCTCGCCTCGTCGCGTCGGAGCCGCTGACGCTCATCGCGGAGCTGCGTCACACGGTTGTCTTTCTGAACGACCAGCAAGGGTGCCCGGGCTGGTGCGTGTGCGTGCTCAAGGAGCACGTCGAGCACATGGATGAACTGCCGGTGGATGTGCAGCGGGAGGTATTTGGGGAAGTAGCGCGGGTGGCCCGGGCGATCCGCTCAGCCTTTCCTGCGAGCGGCGCGCGCGGCGGGCCGCCCCGCATCAACTACGAGTGCCTGGGCAACGTCACCTCGCACGTGCACTGGCATGTGATCCCGCGGCACGCTGGAGACCCGACGCCGAACGCCACCGTGTGGGGGTGGGACGCGGCGGCGCTCAGGGGTGCCATGAGTGCCGCGGATCGGGACGTGCTTGCCGCGCGCATCCGCGCCGAGGTGGTGGGAGCCGGCTAGCCCCGGTCAATCCCCGTCCTCTCGCTCACGGGGCTGAACACGTCGATCACCACGCTGTCCTCCTCCGCCACCACGCCGTGCGGCGCGTGCGGCGGCAGGTGCAGCACCTCGCCCGATCGCACCACCACCTCGCGCCCGCCCTCGAGCGCGAAGCGCATGACGCCGCTGAGCACGCACACCATCTGCTCGTTCGCGTGGCTGTGGACCGGCACGGCGCACCCCTTCTTGAGCGTCACGTGCGAGATCATGCAGTGGGTGCCGATGATCCTCCGTCGCTCCAGGAACGGCATGGGCAAGTCGGCGGGGAGGTCGTTCCAGCGGGCGTGGATGGGGTGCATGGTCGATCATTGGCCCCGAAGGAAGCCCGGCTTCGCCGCTTACACTCTTCCATGACTACCGCCCACCGCCCCCCGGCCGTCAACGGCACCACGCACGACCTCGATGTCTCCCGGCAGATTTCGCCCCGCCGGCATTCCAGCACAGCGACCAGTGTCGCGCAGTTGGTCGATGAGCAGCTCCGCCACTACGGCATTGATCCCACGAGCGATTACGGCCAGCGCATGGGCTCGTTCGCGTCGCACCTGTACCACGCGCAGGCGGACGTGACGCACCTGTGGCACCAGGGCGTGCAGGAACTGACGACACTCTCGCGCCAGGACCGTGTTGAGCGGTTCGCGGCCCAGAAGTTCCTGTGCTTCCAGCTCGCGAAGATTCTGGACACGCTCCAGCACGGCTTCCGCACGCACTACCAGAGCCTGGTGCCCAGCACGAGCCAGCGCCTGCCCAAGGGCCCGTACCCGGTCTTTGACAACGTCACGGCGATCTTCGCGGCCAAACCCGTCATCACGCGCACGGCAACGTACATCTACGCGTGCGCGGAGTGGGTGACCGACGCCTTCCACGGCAAGGAGCTGATGCTCGAGGTCTACTCGCGCCTCCTGAACCCCACCAACGTCTCCCTCGCCAACCACATCGTGGACGTCGAGGCCGGGCCGTACGCGGGCGAGTACTTCGCGTGGAACTTCAACAGCGGCATGGCGGCGGTGGACGCGATCCTCAGCCACCTTGTGGGCCACCGCGACATCATCCTCTCCAGCCGCAACGTCTACGGCGGCGTGTACCAGCTCATGCATGACTGGTACGCGAAGAAGAGCAACATGGACGTGTCGATCAACATGTTCGATGGGTTCACGGTGGAGGCGTTCGTCGCAGCGCTCGACAAGGTGACGGCCGCGAACGCCGACCGGCTGAAGGAAGGCCGCCATGTGTATGTGTACCTGGAGAGCCCCTGCAACCCGCACGGCTACGTGCTGGATGTGCCGGCCATCTGCAAGGAGGCCCACAAGCGCGGCCTCACGGTGATCTGCGACTGCACGGTGGGCACACCCTTCCTGCACCGCCCGCTGCAGAAGAAGGACATCTTGGAGCGTCCCGACTTCGTCATCCACTCGTACACCAAGGACCTCTCCGGCCACGGCAGCACCACGGCGGGCGTTGTCATCGGGCGCAACGAGCGGATGTTCATGGGCAAGTACGACACCGTCCGCGGCACCGCGCCCGACGGCACGCCCAGGGACTACAAGGGCGAGGAGACGATGTTCTGGAACGTGTACTACATCAAGGGCGCGTTCCTGGACAGCGACAAGGCGTACGAGGTCATCAACGGCATGCACACGCTGGAGGTGCGCATGCTGGCCAAGGTCGCCAACACGCTCGCCTTCGCGGAGTTCCTGCAGGCCCACCCCGACATCAACGTAAAGTGCAACGCTGTGGCGGGCAACGAGAACGCCGCGGTGCGCGAGAAGTGCATGTACCTGGGCATGCCCGCGCCGCTCTTCACGTTCGACTTTGAGGGCAAGCAGGACGTGACGGGCAAGCGCCTGGGCGCACGCCCCGAGATCGACCGCATCACCTTCACCCGATTCTTCGATTGCCTGGACCCGATCTTCGGGCACCAGGTTTCGCTGGGCCAGCCCAACACCGTCGTCCTGTGCCCCGCGATCACGAGCCACAGCGAGATGAGCGACCAGGCGCTGGCCGAGGCGGGGATTTCGCCCACCACCGTCCGCGTCGCCGTCGGCGCCGAGGACCCGCGCACGCTCATGGCGCACCTCATCAAGGCCGCGGAAAGCACGATCGACACCGTGGTGCCGGGCTTCAGCAAGAAGTTCCCTTCCCCATCGCAGTGCGACGCGATCTACAAGAAGCACTACAAGGCGGTGCACGAGAAGTATGTGGAGAACCAGCCGGGGATGGCGGAGTTGCTGAAGTAGGCACACAGCCGGGATGCGTCCTCGCGGCGCGGTTGTCAAGCAGCGTTCGGCGGACATCCGATGAAGAAGCAAGCTGTCTGGACGATTCTCGTCCAATGCGGAGGGCTTTGCATGTCCATGCTAAGAAGTGTCTTGATCTGTGCTGTGGGATGGGCCGCAACGACTGCGACGGCGCAGAACTCGATCCCGATGGATTGTCTCAGCGGGCAGTGCCCGGGCTTTCCACCGTGCTCCGTGTTTCCGGCCTGGCCGAGCTGCACAGTGCTTCTCACCTCCACAGGTGGCGTCGTGGGAATCAACGGCCAGAACTTGAATGGCACACCATTGATGTTCTGGGTGCGGCGTAGCGGGTTGTTCTATCCCGAACAGCACACATTCGAGCCCACGACGCACGGTTACCCAACGTCTGCAATCCTCGCGGCGCAGTCATACTCCCCGAAGGTGGATGATCAGAGCAGAGTGTACTTCAAGGCTGTACTGGCAGGGGTGCCATACGACCAGTGCCCGCTGGTCCGCACCGCGGTGGGCGGCGGTCCGTTGGAAGTGCTGCTCAGGCCGGGCCAGCCAGCTCCGTGGGACGCGGCGATCACGATCCAGTCTTATGCACGTTGCTGGCAGGTGACGAGGTTGGGGCGCGTGGTGGTGCAGGTGCAGTTGGCGGGCGCAGGGGTGACGGCGATGAACGACGCCGCGTTCATCGAGTTTCGTGATGGTGCATGGCTGCTGCTCGCGCGCGAAGGCGATCACTTCTGGGTCAACGGCGATGCCGAGGTCATGCGCATGCCAACGAATCCGTACGACGACTGCAACGTGATCGCGTCCGAGAGCGGCTCGTACCTTTTCCGCATCGGCGTGAACGGATCGTATTGCAACCTCCTGATGTTCGGGGAACTGCCGCTGTCAACGATGTCTCCGCTCTACACGCGTGGCCCAAACGCTGCTCTTGCGTCCGGGGAAGAGATGACCGACATGACGGTGCGCGCCATGGATAGGTACTTCGTCAATGCGCAGGGCGATGTGATGTTTGATGAGGTGACGCGCACCGCTTCTGGGTCCTATGTAAGCTACCACTTTGTCAAGCGTCATGATCGTCCGTTGGAGCGCCTGCATGTGTCGCCAGTGCAGGTCCCGGCACCGGTCTCCAGCACGATGTTCGTTGATTACATCCAGCTCAGTGATGGCGGCCACATCACATTGCAGGGCCGGTTGGCCAACGACAGGTGGGTGGTAATGAGCCTGGCGCCGGACAACACGCCGCGCGTGGTGGCGTACGAAGGCCAAGCGACCGAGCGGGGCGGGACAATGTCACAACAATGCTCCGCCTGTGCTGACGCGCAAGGGAACATCGTGCTTTATGCGTGGGTGCGCAAGGACTGGCAAGAAGGGTACGGAGTGTTTGTCTGGTCTGAAAGCGCCGGACTTCGCGATGTAGTGCTCCCCGGCGATATTGTGTACTCATCGGGCGGAGTACCGGAGACGGTAGAGGGTGCGAGAGTGACGTCCGAGTTTCCGGAGCACAATGGACTGAGTTCGTCTCCCAAGTTCGTGAGCCCAAACGGAACATACGTGCTTAGTCCGTTGCGTTCGGTTGACACGGTCACAGGCTTCTACCTCGCGTCCACCCGCGATTGCGGTGATCTCGACTTCAACAACGACTCCCTCTTTCCCGATCCTCAGGACGTCAGCGACTTCCTCGCTGTCTTTACGGGCACCGCCTGCCCGACGCCCGTGTGTGACGACATCGACTTCAACAACGACGGCCTCTTTCCCGACACGGCCGACATCGACGCCCTCCTGAGCGTCTTCTCCGGCGGTCCGTGCCTGTAAACCGCCAGTCAAACTCCCCTTCACCCACGCCCGAAAACCGTCGATACCACGGGAAGCCATGGTGTCGAGCCTCACCTCCATACCCGGCCTGCGCGCCAACGCCATGATCGGCGTGCACCAGCGCCTCATGGAAAAGTCCATGGAGCGCCTCGCCACCGGCAAGCGCATCAACCACGCGAGCGACGACCCCGCGGCGATCCCGGTCATCGACAAGATGAAGGCCCGGCGCATCGAGATCGAGAAGCGCCTGGAGCGCATGGAAGTCAACGAGCGCTACATGGGGGCCCGCGACGGCCTCGCCAGCGTCATCGGCGACCAACTCGTCGAGCTCCGCGGCATCGTGGTGCAGGCGGCCAACACCGGCGGCATGTCCGCGGCCGAGATCGATGCGCTCCAGGAGAACGCCGACTCGATCCTGCAGGGCATCGACTTCCTTGCGAACACCTACACGTTTGATGAGCAGCAGATCGGCCAGTCGTACAGCACGCGGTCCTTGGGCCTGGCGAACCTCCGGCGCGGCGGGAGCCTGAACCTCGTGAAGGGCGACCTGGAGGCCGCGAGCGCCGCGGTGGAGGGGGCCATCGGCACCCTTGCCGGCATGCGGGGCACGATCGGTGCGGGGATGCAGGGGTCTGAGCACGAGCGTGCCGCGCTGCAGGAAGAACTGATCCAGCTCACCAGCGCGCAGTCGCAGATCGAGGACACGGACTACGCCAAGGAGACGGCGGACTTCGTGCGGTCGCAGGCGCTCAAGCAGGTCGCCATGTTTGTGTCGCAGATGGCGCACAAGCAGTCGTCGGATACCGTGCTGGCGCTCGTGCAGGGGGCCGCGTCGAGCGCAGGGCTGAACGTGGTCCGCTAGCGCCTCCCCTACGCTCGCCCGCCGCATGCACATCGTCCTGCTCAACCAGGCGTTCCACCCGGACATCGTCGCGACGGCCCAGATGGGCCGCGACCTTGCCGAGGCCCTCGTGCGGCGCGGCCACACGGTGACGGCGGTCTCTTCCCGCTCCATTTATGGGCAGAAAGGCGCAGTGCTGCCCGCGCGGGACGAGTTCGCCGTTGCGCCGGAAGTGGAGGGCGACAAAGCGGGCATGGTGCGCGTGCGGCGGGTGGGATCAAGCCTCTTCGGGCGGTCCGGCACGCTTGCGCGAGTCTTCGACTTCGGCATGTTCTATGTGCGGGCAGCGTGGGCCCTGCTCACGATGGACAAGCCCGATGTCGTGGTGGGGTTCTCCACGCCGCCGTACATCGCGCTCCTGGCGCTCTTCTGCCGCTTCGTGCGGGGGTCAAGGGCCGTCTACTGGGCGATGGACCTGTACCCCGAGGTGATGGTGCCCAGCGGCATGCTGCGTGCGTCCTCGCCGCTCTACAAGCTGCTCGCGTGGCTTCACCGCCAGTTGGTGCGCCGCGCGGACGCGTCGGTGGTGCTGGGGCGGTGCATGCAGCAGCGTGTGCTCGATGCGCTCCAGGGCGACACGGCGCGCCGCAAGGTCCACATGATCCCGGTGTGGTCCGACGAAGCGGGTGTCCGCCCGGTGGACCGCGACGAGAACCGATTGCGAACGCAGTGGGGCGTGGGTGACGCGTTCGTCGTGATGTACTCGGGCAACTTCGGCATTGGGCACGACGCCGCGACCATTCTCGGCGCGATGGAACGGCTGAAGGACCGCGCGGATATCCAGTTCATCTTTGTGGGCGGCGGCAAGCGACGGCCGGAGGTGGAGGCGTTCATCCGCGAGAAGGGCCTGACCAACGCGAGGTACATGGACTACCAGCCGCGGGATATGCTCGCGGAGAGCCTGTCCGCGGCGGATGTCCACCTGATTTCGCTCCGCGAGGGGATGGAGGGGCTGATCGTCCCCAGCAAGTTGTACGGGATCATGGCGTGTGCGCGCCCGTCGATCTTCGTCGGGAACGAGTCTTCGGAGGTTGCCCGCGTGCTGGGCGAGGCGGGGTGCGGCGTGGTAGTGCGGGAGGGTGATGCGGAGGGGCTGACCCGTCGCATCGAGGCGTACGCGCAGAATGTGCAGGAAGTGGAGCGTGCCGGCGCGGCAGCGCTGCGGTCGTTCCAGGATCAGTACACCCGGCGCGCGTCCTGCACCGCGTGGTGCGAACTTCTGGAACGCCTGGCGTAGTGCTTCAAGGGGAGTTTCGCCTGTCGGCGGGCTCGCGGACGGGCCCGCAAGGGCCGATACTGTTGGAGCCGCCTGCAGTGGGCGGTTCTGGTGTTGTTTGGTTTCGTTATGCAGACCCGGCCCACACAAGCACTCTTGCACCCGCAACCGCAAACCGATGCCGGCGCTCGACCGCGCTCGAACATCGAGGTGGTGATCCCCGCGTTCAACGAGGAGGCCAACCTGCGCTACGCCCTCCGCAGCGTGGTGGGGTGGGCAGACCGGGTGTGGGTGGTGGATTCGGAGTCCACCGACCGCACGCGCGACATCGCGACAGAGATGGGGGCGCAGGTGGTGGTGCAGCCCTGGCTGGGCTACGCCCGCCAGAAGAACTGGGCCCTCTCCAACCTGCCGATGCAGAGCGACTGGGTCTTCATCCTGGATTCTGACGAGGCGATCAGCGACAGCCTGCGCCAGGAACTGCTCAGCGTCGCGGCAAAGCCGGCCGCGAGCGTGACGGAGGCGGGCTTCTACGTCAACCGCCTCACGTTCTTCCTGGGCAAGCCCATCCGGCACTGCGGGTATTACCCAAGCTACAACCTCCGCTTCTTCAAGCGCGGCAAAGCGCGGTACGAGGAGCGCGAGGTCCACGAGCACATGATCGTGGACGGCACGACCGGGCGCCTGCGTCACGACATGACGCACGAGGACCGGCGCGGGCTCGAGCACCTCATCGCCAAGCACAACCGCTACTCGACGCTTGAAGCCCGTGAACTTCGGCGCGAGCAGCTTTCCGCTGAGAAGAAAGAACTCCCCGAACTGGAGCGCGGCATCGCGCTCCGCCGGTTCCTGAAGCGCAACGTGCTCCCCAAGCTGCCGCTGTCGGGCGTGTGGCGCTTCATGTACATGTACGTGCTGCGCCTGGGCTTCCTGGACGGTGTGTCCGGGCTGCGCTTCTGCCTGCTGCTCTCGACCTACGACCTGTTCATTTCGCTCAAGCTCGCTGAGCAGCGAGCCCTCCCCGCCGCGACCGATGGCGTCGCGGTGCCGCCCGCGCCTGCGGCAAACCGCGGCGGCCTGGCGATCCCCGAGGGGGACGTCGGGCCGACATCCGCGTCGTACCGTGCCGCGCCCGCCACCCCGCCCCCCGCGGGCGTGGCGCATGCTGTGGCGACCGCAGCGCCCCCTCCGGGCGTCACTCCGCTGGTCGTGCCGCCAAGGGCGGAGGCTCTGTCCGATGACTGCCCCGCGGCCGAGCTCCGGCGTGCCGCGGCCGATGGGCTCGCCGCGCAGCTCAATCCCACGCGCATGCCGCCAGGAGACTTCCCGCCGGTGAAAAGCGTGGCGGTGTCAATCCTGGTGCCCGTCAAGAACGAGCAGCGGAACATCGTCGAGTGCCTGCGGCGCTGCCAGTGGGCGACCGAGCTGGTGGTGGTGGACAGCCAGAGCACCGACCAGACGATCGAGCTCTCGCAGGCGATGGGCGCGGACGTGTACCAGTTCTCGTACAACCGCAGCACGGGATGGCCCAAGAAGAAGAACTGGGCGCTCGAGAAAGTGCCGTGGAAGAACGAGTGGGTGATGATCCTGGATGCCGACGAGTACATGACGCCCGAACTCGCGCAGGAGATCAAGCGCGTGGTCGAAGGGTCGTGGAAGCCGCAGGGCCGCTTCGCGCAGCAGGGCTGCGGCGACGGCTACTGGGTCAACCGCCGGTTCATGTTCATGGGCCGGTGGATCAAGGGCTGCGGGTACTACCCCTCGTGGAACGTGCGGCTCCTGAAGCACCGCTACGGGCGGTACGAACGCATCGGCGCGCTGGGCGACACCGGCAGTGGCGACAACGAGGTCCACGAGCACATCGTGCTCTCGACCGGCTCGGCGGGCTACCTCAGCAACGAGTTCCTGCACTACGCCTACCCGGACTTGTCCGCCTGGATCGAGAAGCACAACCGCTACACGACGTGGGAAGCCCACGCGATGGAGGCCAAGGACGAGGGCGCCGTCCGCGCCAAGTTCTTCGGCGAGCCCATCGAGCGGCGGCGCTGGATCAAGCGGTTCGGCCGGAAACTGCCCTTCCGCCCAACCCTCCGCTTCTTCTACTCGTACATCTTCCAGCGGGGCTTCATGGACGGCTACCCCGGCATCGTCATGTGCCGGCTCCTCGCGTGGTACGAGTTCATGTCGATCGCCAAGTACCGGGAGATGAAGGCACAGCAGAGCGACCGCGCCAAGCGCGACGCCGCGATGACCAGCGGCAGGCCCACCTAGCGAGCCCGTGATGACCGACCAGCCCTCCCAGCACGGCGGCATGAGCGACGCGGTCCTCGACCGGGCCGTCAGCCCCTACACGACGCGCGAAAAGGTTGGGCGCGTGCTGTGGAACTACCTGGGCCAGAAGGCATTTCGGTGCACGTTCCACAACTGGTACGGCCTGCGCAACGCCCTGCTGCGGTTCTTTGGTGCCAAGGTGGGCACGCCCGTGCGCATCCGCCCCACCGTGCTCATCGAGCAGCCGTGGAACCTCGCCATCGGCAACAACTCGTCCATCGGCGACCGCGCGATCATCTACTGCCTGGGCCCGATCACGATCGGAGAGCATGTGTCGATCTCGCAGGGCGCGCACCTGTGCGCGGGCACGCACGACTACCGCAAGCTGGACATGCCACTCCTGCGCCCGCCCATCGTCGTGCGTGACTTTGCGTGGATCGCCGCCGACGCCTTCGTCGGGCCCAACGTTGAGGTCGGTGAAGGGGTGCTGCTGGGTGCCCGGGCCTGCGCCATGAAGAACCTGGACCCGTGGACGATCTACGCGGGCAACCCCGCACAGCCGGTCAAGGCCCGCCCGCGACCGGTGTGACGCGGCATGCTACTTCTTCTTCCGCATCCGGCAGATCATCGTGAGCAGGTGGTCGGGGTTCTTGTACACCGCGCGCTTCTGTGCAAGCACCCACCAGATGGGCCGGATGGGCAGCGGGAAGTAGGGCTTGGGGCCCAGCTCCTCCACGAAGACGTATTCCGGCTGGTCAAACCCGGTCTCGGCCGCGATCCGGTCAATGACCGTGCGGTCGTTGCACTTGTACTGCACGGGGTAGTGGTACTCGGCCACCGTCTGCTTGCCCCGCAGCACGCGGAGGGCCGCGTCCTCCAGGCCGGTGGACTTGAAGAACCGTGCGCACGCCGTGAAGTAGTGGCGGGCATTCACGGTGATGAAGATGTGCTCGCCGCCGGGTTTGAGGCAGGCGCTCACCTTCTTCATGTACTCCATGGGCGTCTCGACGTGCTCCATCACCATGAACGAGAAGGCCAGATCAAAGTGGTTGGCCGGGAGCTGGGCCGTTTCCATCGACGCGTTCTGATAGTTGAAGAACGTCCCCGGTTCGGGGACGATCGAGGGGTCGGGTTCCAAGCCCCACACCTCGTCGCACTCCCGGTACACCGCCTCCGCCAGCTTGGTGGACCGCCCGATCCCGTGCCCGCAGCCGATGTTGAGCACCCGGCGCGGCCTGGGCAGGGACTGGACTTCTTTCACCATGATGCGCACAAACAGGCGCACCCAGTCGGAGGTCTTGCGGTAGTTGTACTGCCCCTTGAGCTGGTCGAAGGCGAAGTCGTCGTGCGGCGCCGTCGGCGCAAGCATCTGCTCGATCGACATGCTCTCGTCCGCCACCTTCACCGTCGCCATGGAGCCTCCCGGTCTGGTCCCCGCCGAACGCGGGGGGTGCAAGCATAAGTCATCGGACGGCCCACCCCGGTGCGCCAACACTTGCTCCCCCGGGCAAGGGCCAGCCCCGCCCGGTGCCGATACAAAGCACACCCGATGCGCATCCTGCACTACCTCCCGAGCCTGGACACAACCCGCGGCGGGCCCGTGCGCGCTGTCTTTGACCTCTCCCGGGGCCTCGCCGGCCTGGGCCACCTTGTGACCCTTGCAACGCTGGAAGTGGGGGATATCCCTGCCGACACACAGGGCGTGCAGGTCGTTGACATGGGTGGGCCGATGGTGGGGGCCAGAGCGCTCAAACCGCATCAACGCGCGCGGGGCGAGGAACTGATCCGTGCGCACGACATCCTGCATGTCCACGGCGCATGGAACTACTCCAACGCGCAGCTTGCAAGCATGGCGCGTGCGATGGGGAAGCCCTACCTCGTCAGCCCCCGCGGCATGCTCGACGACTGGAGCATGGAGCAGCGGGCCATCAAGAAACGGCTGTACCTGCTCGCGGTTGGACGGTCCTTTCTGGAGCGTGCCGCCGCGGTGCACTGCACGGCAGAAGGCGAGTTGCGGCAGTCCAAGAAGTGGTTCCCGAAGGGGCGGGGTGTGGTGCTCCCTAACTTCCTCGACCTGAACCCCTTCCGTGCCAACCCGGGACCCGGCGAGGCCCGTGCGAAGTTCCCGATGCTCGCGTTGGACCGCCCCCGCGTGCTGTTCCTGTCGCGCCTGCACTACAAGAAGGGTGCCGATGTGTTCATCGAGGCGGCAGCGCTCGCCACCCAAAAAGGGTTGGACGCGACGTGGGTGGTGGCGGGGTCCGGAGAGCCGGAGTACGAGCGACAGTTGCGAGCGCTGGTGACCGCGCAGGGACTGTCTGATCGGGTGGTGTTTACCGGTCACGTCGGGGGCACTTTGAAAGTGTCGTTGTACACGGCGTGCGAGGTGTCAGCCCTGCCCACGAGCCAGGAAAACTTTGGGTTTGTCTTTCCGGAAGCGTTGGCGTGCGGGACGCCGGTGATCACCACAAGAGGTGTGGATATCTGGCCTGAGCTTGAGGCTAGCGGCGGCGCAGAGATAGTGGATCGGACTGCCTACGCGTTCGCGGGAGCGGTGGCGGCACTTCTGCGTGATCCGAACCGCCGTGACCGGATGAGCGTGGCGGGGAAGCGGTGGGTTTTTGACCGCTTTGACGAGGGGCGGCTGATCGCCGAATTTGGACGGATGTATGACGCGTGTCTGCGCGGTGTTGCGTCACCATAAGTGGCGATCTCTGTTGCCCGATAAGCCAAGTTTGCGCCACGTCCCGAAATTCCGCTCGGATTTCTGGTTTTCCCGTTTTCTTGATGCACCTTCTACGTGGGCCCATGGGGGCCTGCTGGTGGATCGTGGGAATGGGAGCCCACGGTGCCGGCGTGGAACAGGGGTTGGTTGGTGGAAAACCGGCACCTGTCCTGCGAGAGAGCGGGGCTCATGCGCATTCTGCACTATGTCGCGTCAACGGACTCACGCCTGGGGGGCGTGCCGCGGTTCGTTTTGGACGCGTGCCGGGTGATGGCCGATCAGGGCCACGAGACCGTCCTTGCCACGTGCGATACGACGGACACGCCGCCGGCGTGGACGGAAGCCGGAGCCCGGAGCGGGGGCATGCCGGAGGTTGTGCGCGTTGGTCACGGGCGGCTGCCGCACTCGCTGAGCAGCGCGTCCATGAAGGTGCTGCGGCGGGAGCTTGAGCGCTGCGACGTGCTGCACCTGCACAGCGTGTGGAGCATCGGGAACATGCAGCTGGCCGCGGCTGCGCGGGAGCTTGGGGTTCCGTACATCGTGACGACGCACGGGATGCTCGATGAGTGGAGCGTGCGTCAGGGCGCGATGAAGAAGAAGCTGTACATGGCGCTGGGTGGGCGGCGGATGATGGACGGGGCCGCGGCGATCCACTGCACGGCGCAGGCCGAGTTTGACCAGAGCAAGCGGTTCTTCCCCAGGACGCCGTGCGCGATCGTGCCCTATGTGCAGGACCTTGCGCCGTACCGCGAGCTGCCCGGGCGGGCGCTGGCCCGGGACCGGTTTGAGTTCCTCCGCAGCAGCGGCGAGCCAGTGGTGCTGTTCCTGTCGCGCCTGCACTACAAGAAGGGCGTGGAGTTCCTGATCGAGGCGGCGGGCGAGCTCGCGAAGCGCGGCGTGAAGGCCCAGTTCGCGATCGCGGGCACGGGCGACGATCAGTACCTCAAGTTCCTGCAGGAGCGGGCGGAGCGCGTGGGCGTGACCGACCGCGTGCACTTTGTGGGTCAGGTGAAGGGCGCTGAGAAGCTCAGCCTGTACCAGAACGCCGACGCGTTCGTGCTGCCCACCAGCCAGGAGAACTTCGGCCTGGTGCTGATCGAGGCGATGGCGTGCGGTACTCCGGTGGTGACCACCAAGGGCACGGACATCTGGCAGGATGTGCTCGCCAGCGGCGGTGCGTCGATCGTGTCGCAGAGCGCTGTGGAGATCGCGGACGCCGTGCAGCGCATCGTGACCAACCCGGAGCAGCAGCGGGCCATGGGCTCGGCGGCCCGGCCCTGGGTCTTCCGCACCTACGACGAGGGTGTGCTGGCCCCGCGGTTTGCGCGGCTGTACTCGCAGGTCGCGGCGATGGGACGCGAGTCCAAGGGCGCGCCTGTGGCCGAGGGTGTTCCGGCATTGCTGGCGGTCTGATCCGGCGGCTAACCTCGAACCGTGCGGATTATCCAGTTCCTCAAGTGGATGCGGCGGCGTGACGGCGGCGTGGTGAACACCATCAGCCTGCTGTGCCCCATGCATGCGCGAATGGGGCACCGGGTGGTGCTGCTGTCGTGCGAGGATGACGACCTGCCGACGGAGCAGTGGATCAAGATCGATGCACGCGCGGGCGGGCTGGAGCGGATCAACGACTTCTGGAACGACGCACCGCTGTGGGAGCAGAGCCTGCGCGAGGGCCGCCCGGTGAGCGTGCGGGTGGAGCTGACGGACCCTTTGGCGCGGCTGCGGGGTCAAAGCCCTTACGCGGCGGAGCGGGACCTGCCGACGCAGGTGCTTACATCGGCCGCGAAGCGTGCCGCGGAGCGGGTGCTGCGGGGCGCGGATGTGCTGCACCTGCACGGGCCGTGGGCGACGCCCAACGTGCAGATGGCGTCGCTCGCGAGGCGTGTCGGGTGCGCGTACGTGGTGAGCCCGCACGGCATGCTGGACCACTGGAGCATGTCGCAGGGCGGCACGAAGAAGAAGCTGCACCTGGCGCTCGTGGGCCGGCGGATGCTGGACGGGGCGCGTGCGGTGCACTTTGAGGGCAAGGTGGAGATGGAGCAGGGGCGCGTGTATACGCGCGCGCCGGTGACGATGGGGCCGCCGCCGCCGATTGATCCGCGACCATTTTCAACACCGGCAGTGACGCCGGACCTTGCGCGTGCGACGTTCCCGCAGTTGGCCACGGACAACGCGGTGATCGTGTTCCTTGGGCGGCTCAACTACAAGAAGGGGCCGGACAAGCTGCTGCACGCCGCGGCGAAGTGGAAAGCGATGGGGCTGCCCGTCACGGTCATCATCGCGGGGCTTGCGCAGCCGCCGGAGTTTGGCGAGTACCTGCCGCGGCTGGCGCAGGAACTTGGCGTGACGGACATGTGCCACCTCGTGGGGCTCGTGACGGGCGAAGCAAAGTGGAGCCTGCTCGCGGCGGCGGACCTGGTGGTGCTGCCGACGCTTCAGGAGAACTTCGGGATTGCGCTGGTGGAGGCGCTGGCGGTGGGGACGCCGATCCTGACGACCAAGGGTGTGGACATCTGGCCGGAGTTGCAGCAGAGCGGGGGCGGGATCATCATCGAGGGTGGGGACGGGATGGTGCAGCAATTGACCGACGCTGTTGCCGGGGTTGTGCGAGACCGCGCGGGGCTGCGTGCGATGGGCGAGCGTGCGAAGGCGTGGGCGCACGAGACGGAAGAGCCGACGACGTTGGCCGAGTGGTATGTGAGGCTGCTGCGCGGCGAGTGTGGGGTGAAGTAGAGCCGACAGTGGGCAATGGGCAATGGGCAATGGGCAATGGGCAATGGGCAATGGGCAATGGGCAATGGGCAATGGGCAATGGGCAATGGGCAATGGG